>JAFPNK010000040.1 GCA_017401985.1 Paludibacteraceae bacterium
ATCTCTCCGACGAGACAATTCGGCAGATTTTAGGGAAAAATCACCCTCCATAGCAACGATTGGTGAATTTCACCAACAAAAAGGCCAAAAACGTGGGCATATTTGCACCAGATTCATGAATCGCTCCTCGTCGCGTTCGGGGAAGTCGCCACCTTCTCCGGCGCGCTGATGGGCATTGATTACGTGTATAAACACAAGTAAAGCGAACCTGGGCGCACGGTCAGCGACCGAGGCGGATATGCGCCCAAAGGGGAGATCGAAAGACGCCGGACGGTCAGCGACCGAGGCAGAAATTCCGGCACAATGAACAAAATAATGTTTTATGAGCTATTATAAACTGAAACGACAAGCGACAGAGGGAAGTGCAGTACGCGGGCAGCTTTATGAAGTCCACTATTACTTCAATAAGCGTACCGGCAAGGTATGTGAAAGACTGACGCCTATATGCCCGACATTAGAGAACGCGGACTACCTGATACCGGCGCTGGTGTACAAGGTAAGCGTCACGCAGTCTCCGCGATTCAAACGTCTGATGCCCGTACTCTGTCAAGTGCCAGGCAGAGCGGGTATCAGAATTCACCGCGGCACACTCCCTGAACACAGTAAAGGTTGCATCCTTGTGAGCGCCGAGAACGAACAAAAATTAACCGCCTTATGGCTTAAAGAACAAAACGATCATGAAGAATCAAGAATCGAAATCCAATGACTGGAAAGAAGTCCTCATCGACATCATCCTCAAAATCATCACGCTGGGTCTCTACCATGTAGAGAAGCACAGCAAAAAGCTGTAGTAATGGCAAAGCCATTGACCGCCTAAAGGCTGTAGGACCGTTACACTGTAGGACCGCTACGCTGTAAGACCGGCTACGCCTGTAGGACAACTTCAAACAACTTCAAACAATTTCAAACAACCTAAACTTTAACTATTATGGCAAAAGTAGAATGGGCTGACGCGATCAAGACCGTCAGCGGTGCACTCACCAAAATCAACAAGAAGTCGCAACACGCAGGTGACCAGAAGATGATCCTTGCCACCCACCGTGTAGCAGAAACCACGAACCCCGATTGTAGTCGCATCTACATGCGCGGTCTGAGTTCCGTAACGCGTAGCACTCCGGTGCTGGCAGACGAGTTGAAGCGTCGTTCACGTTTCGCAGCTGTCTCCGCAGCCGTAGCCGAGCGTGCGCAGGATCTGAGCCGAGTGGCGAACGACACCGCCGCTTTCAAGGCACAGAAAGACCAGCCGAACGGCAAGAAAACCATGAAGGCGTACCTGTGGAGCCTCGAACTGGCTACGTATGATGCTAACCACGCGTAATCGGCCTACGGCCTGTAAGAAAGCGAGTTTCGGCTCGCTTTTTTTGTGTCTATAAACTTAACTTTTTCACGTCCTTCTGGTGCTTTCCCCCGTAACCGGTAACCCGTAACCCAAACATTAGATTTCTGCCATTTTGGCAGTCGAGGGGAGTATGGCACACATATTGACATAGTCAATGTGTAGATATAACTATGCAGATATGAAAAAAGATAAAAAGATAGAAGAAAAAGAGGAAATGAATGCACCGGAGGTGCTCAATGGTGACGCTACGCTCAATGATGTAAATGATGCGAATGAAGCCAATGAGGCGAATGATGCTATTGATGAACCGGATGAGACCGAGGCGTTGAAAGCGCGCATTGCTGAGTTGGAGGACAAGAACCTGCGTATGATGGCGGAGTTTGATAACTATCGTCGTCGTACGAACAAGGAGAAGTTGGATCTGATGGCGACTGCGGGCGAGCGAATCTTCAAAGAGATGCTGCCGTTAGTGGATGATTTTGAGCGCGCCACGGATGCCATGGAGAAAACGGATGACATTGAGTCGGTTCGCGAAGGAATCAAACTTATTCAGCAGAAGTTCATCTCGTTCTTGGACAAGCAGGACGTGCACGCCATTGAGACGGACGGTGTCGATTTCAATACCGACGAGCATGAGGCGATTACCACTTTTGCAGCCGGCGAAGACAAGAAGGGCAAGGTGATTGACTGCACTCAAAAAGGATATAAACTCGGCGATAAGGTGATTCGCTTCGCCAAAGTAGTTGTAGGTGAGTAAAGGTTATAGGTTAAAGGTTAAAGGTTATAGGTTATAGTTATGGCTGAAAAGAGAGATTATTATGAAGTGCTGGAGGTGCCAAAGACCGCCACAGCCGAAGAGATAAAGAAGGCGTACCGCAAGAAAGCGATACAGTATCACCCGGATAAGAACCCTGGTGACAAGGCCGCTGAGGAGAAATTCAAAGAGGCTGCTGAGGCCTATGAAGTGCTGTCTGACCCGCAGAAACGTCAGCGCTATGACCAGTTTGGCATGGCCGGAATGGGCGGGCAAGGCGGATTCAGCGGCGGCGGAATGTCGATGGAGGATGTATTCAGCCATTTCGGTGATATCTTCGAAGGCGCGGGATTTGACTTGGGTGACATTGGTAGTATGTTCATGGGCGGCAGCGGTCGCAGTCGTGGCCCGCGTGTACCCCGTGGTAGCGATCTGCGCGGACGTGTGAGTCTGACGCTGGAAGAGATTGCGACGGGTTGCGAGAAGAAACTGAAGGTACGCCGGTTGATTGAGTGTAAGGATTGTCACGGCACGGGAAGCGCGGACGGCACAACGGACACCTGTCCTGTTTGTCACGGCACCGGTCGTGTGACGCGTCAGCAGCGTGGTATCTTCGGTATGATGCAAGTGCAGACGGAGTGCTCTAACTGCGGCGGCGAAGGACGGGTGATAAAGAACAAATGTCCGAAATGCGGCGGCCAGGGAGTTGTGCGCGAGGAGGATGTGATCACTGTTACTATTCCTGCAGGCGTAGCAGGAGGTATGCAGTTGACGGTTCAGGGCAAGGGTAATGCCGCTCCGCGTGGCGGTGTGCCGGGTGACCTGCTTGTGATGATAGAAGAGGAGGAGCACAAGGATTTTGTTCGTCAGGGTAGCGACCTCATTTATAACCTGCTGCTGGATATGCCGACAGCCGTGCTTGGCGGACAAGTGCAGATTCCGACGCTCTCCGGCGATGTGAAGATAACCATCACTCCGGGTACACAACCGGGCAAAGTGCTGCGAATGCGGGGTAAGGGTCTGCCGCGAATAGACCAATACGGGCGGCGATACGGCGAAGGAGATCTGCTCATTAACGTAGGCGTTTATATTCCGGAGAAACTGAGCAAGGACGAGCGCAAACTGATTGAGCAGTTGCAGGACAGCCCGAATATACAGCCTGGTAGCGGTAACAAGAAGAGTTTCTTCCAAAACCTGTTCGGCTGCTAATGACATTGTTGCAATCCATATTTATCGGAATAGATACGATTGCAAGTTCCTTTTTCGGTCAGTGGTATCAAACCACTGACCTTGCTCATTATTTAGACAACAGTACCCCTTATGTTGTGTACGAGTCTGAGACGACAGGAGAGTGGAATCTTGGGGACCAGAACGTCTTCTCGATTGCCGGTAACTCGTTTCGTCAAAATAAATACCATCTGAACGGGATGCGTATCGACAGCCGTTTTCAGGTGGGTAGCACGATGCTGCATACACAGATGGATCGAACCGCATTAGCGCTTGATTATCACAATGGCGAACTGAATTTCTATGATGATCAATGGCAGTTTCAGCAAATCCGTCTGACCGGTAATGTCGGAAACTTAGGCGGTATCTCTCCGGGTACGCGGCAGTTGATTAACCTCTTTCACTCCTCCGCTGAGGAACGCTCGATCGATTCGCGTCCGATGAATATGCGCAATCATGTGATAGGAGCCGGCACGATGGATGCGACGGTAGCTATTCCGTATCATGGTAATCCTTATTACCAGCACGCGTATGTGAACTACGGTCAGCGCGCCATCACGGCGTTTGACCACACAGGCATCAGCGGCATGAACACGTCCGATTACTACACGGCACAGTTGGATGGTGAGATTCCTATCGGGGATACATGGACTAAACTAAACTATTTCCTGGTAACGAAGGGGCGTTCAGATTACGGTTCGGAGTTTCTCTATAATACCAACGAGCAAGGTACCATGCGTGCTTACCATGCGGGCTTATACACTACGCTGTACACACCGGGTAATCGTTCTTGCTGTTGGGGAACGCTGGTAATCGGATTGAGTTATGAGTTGCAGGACCTGAAGCATAACGACCTTACTTTTTCCCGAAACCTAATGGATCAGGACGGCGAAGCGTTTGACCCGTGGTACGCGGACGGACGGATGCACAGCGTGAATGTGAGTGTACAGTACAACCAACCGCTGCTGGACTGGTTGCGGTTCTCGGCGAAGGGCTATAACTCGCTGCTGCATTTTAAGCCAACGACCACCACCTGGACAAACAGCCTCTACACACAAGCTTTTGATCAAACTACGCCGACGGCGCTGTACACCTACAGCTGGCAGTCGTCTCCTTTCACAGCCGGGTTGCTGGAGAACGAAGCGAAGGTGGTGGCGGAGAAGCATTTTGAGAACGGCTTGCGTCTGTACGGTCATGTGGGTGTCTCGTTGGACGGTATCGTGTTAGGGCACGGCCGGTCGGTGGTGTCGCCTAACTGGCTGGCGCAGTTCGCATTCGATTATGAACCGGTTTGGTGGTTCCGCATCGGGATGTCTGTCAGTCATCATCGGATGAGTTATACGTGGGACGAGGTGCGGTACCTGAGTGCCGATTACATGAATGGCGAGGTGCGTTACGCGGATGCGACTTTGTTGGCCACCACAGGCGGAGCGTACCACACGCCGGATAAGCAACTGTGGCTGCATCAACCCTCGTACGCGGTGCTTGATCTGCCGATTGTGTTCACGTTCGGCAAGAATCGCCGGCACCAAGTGGCGTTGTTCAATTCGATGCGTAAGTACTACAACCAGTGGTTCACGGCTTTTGCGGACGGCGTGGATGCGAATATGGTGCAGCAGGGGGACTTCTATTTTATGCGGGAGGGGCAGAAGGTCTACACGGTCACAACGCAGCCGCTGGATCTGATGTCTTCGCGCGTAGGCGGGCGTACTCCTTATTATATGTCTAATACGGTGCAGTACAGTTATACAGGCCGCAAATGGTATGTGATGGTCAGTTGGCAGAGTTATCTGATGGCCGGCTTGAGTACCTTAGGCAACGGCCCGCTGCATAATAACCTCGGTTCGTTGTCCGAGAGTTCCGCTAATCCTAATACGTATCTGGCGTTGGAGGAGATGGAGAAAGGACTGCCTTATCAGGGAAACTGCCGCCTGAATCAAGACAAGTCATTCATCCTCCGTATGCAGGTGACGTATAATGCCTGCCGGTATTTCTCTATCGGGTTCAACGGTAAGTTCAAAGACGGGCAGCCGTTCTCTAATTATCGGGTGACTGAATATAGTTCGCCGACGGGGCATGCGCAGGTGGCGATTTACAACGTGGATGCGAAGGGCATCAATATGGCCAATAACGAATTCGGACGGCGTGAAGATGCGTTCTTCAATCTGGAGTTGCATGCCACGGGTCGATGGTGGGTGAAAGGAATACCGATGTCGTTGGATGTACTGTGTTACAACCTGTACGATTTCGGCACGGCTTTGACGGAATACACGTTCGATGCGGGCATCGGTCACGGTCGCCGCACGATGAGCATGTGTATCCCGCGCGGTCTGTTATTCACCCTTCGCGTCGGATTGGAGCCCGGTAGTTTCGCTTTGGGGCAGTAGAAGACCCAAGATAAAGGCGATGTTGATAAAGACGATTCCTTCCAGTCCGCCGAGCAGCAGATCAATCATCATCGAGCACATGCATATACCGATGGTACACAGCGCCCAGTAACGCTGCCGGCCATGCACGAAGAACGCTATTCCCAGCCAGAAGAGCACGAACAAGATCGCTGCGGCTAATCCCAATTCCATACACACAGCCAGGTACTGGTTATGCGGACTGAAATGCCGCATGGCATAGTGATCCCAGCCGTGGCTGATATAGTGCGCTTGCAAATAATCCGACGCATTCCCGGCACCCAGACCGTAAGCCATGTAATCGCTCGGTTGCTCGAGCGCGGTCTGCCAGATGGCAAATCGAGGTTCGAAGGCCGGGAGGTCGCTGGATTCGTTCACCTGCATCATTTCCGACAGGCTCAGCCCGGCATTACGCGGATGGAAATACAGCCCTACAAAACCGATGCCGAGGATGGCGATTACGGTGAGTGTTATTCCGATTGGTTTCATCCATTTGCGGCGGCTGCGTATGATGAGATAGCAGAGGGTGATAGCCAGCACGATAAGCAGATTGACGAGCGCGATGCGCGAACCGCTCATGCGGATGGCGGCTAACAGCACGATGCCGGCCGGGATGAGGTGCCACAGACGGAGCTCTTTGCGAAGCAACACCAGGCAGGGCACGAGCAGACAGAGCAGATTGGTATAGTGCATCCGGTGCTTTATGTTCATCAGCAGGTCTTCCATGTGTAGCCAGTCAATCGGAATCAGGTCCGTTCTGTTTTTGTCTAAGGCTTGCAAGTTATTGATTACCCAAAAATGGGTGAACATATACACTCCGACCGAGATGAGGCTGCTGGCGAGCAGCACTTTGGCGCATTGTTTCCAATCGTAGCGTTCGTTCACACCCCATATACCGATTAGCGGAATTGCCAGCAGACTGGTGTACCGCTCCATTGATGCCCATACGGCAGCGCTGTTCTGCGCCCAGAAAACGGACACGAGGTTCCACACCAGCCAAACGGCCACGCCGATACTGAGGTAAAGGATACTCTTGTTCTTGCGTATATTCGCCCGGTGCAGGTATCGAAACTCTAACAGCCATGTGAATGCCCAAACCAACCAGCAGATGCGGATGAACGGTATCGGGAAGGGCAGAGAAACTAACAGCGCCAAGAAGGCAGTATAGTTCACTTGGGACAGAATTCGTGTGTAGGTATTCATATCAGTGTGTGTCTGGTATATGGTATTTGCGTATCAGTTGATAACATGTTTGTTCATCCATCTGTCGGGCTTGTGCGTAGGCTTTGGCTACGTGTCGGCAATCCTCATCGGACAGATGTAAGCGCTCCGTTTGGCGGCCTCCGAGGCGGAGCGGAATGGTGCGGTACCAGCGCATGCGGTTGATATCCACCAGTTGCGCCCGTTGACCGTTTTCGTCCAGTAGTATGTTGCCCCCGGAGAAATCCAACGGGTAGCATCCCCGTTCATGCAGTTGCGCCATCAGTCGTCCCACAGCTTGCGCGAGTTGCTCGCGGTGCGGGAAATGCGGATCGCGCACTACTTGCCGCCACGTGAGCGGAAGGTCGGACAGCAGGCAAGCATAATAACTCTCGCCCAGCACTCCGTGCTGTATGTGTTCGCTGTAGGCTAACGGAGCGGGTGTCAGGTCACCCAAGCGCTGCGCGTATTCGTAACTGCGTCTGGCTTTGCTTTTGCGCCATAAGCCGTAAATCAGATTATTTGGGAACCGCGGCGTGTGGAACGACTTGACCACGATGTTCTCTCCGATCAGCTTCAGCGTGTTACGCCCTTGGTAAAGCACCTGATCGGAGGCGTTGAAGGCCTCTTTGAGGTGCGCGAGCAGGTGTTGTTGCCGTAGTTGCTGCTCCGTGGGCACATAGTCCTGCCATGTGCGTCCTTGTTCGTGTTTGAACGATCCACATCCGTCGGCTTTGGCTTGCTGGCGCGTGAGGAAGCGTTGCTCCATCTGCTGCGGACTGCGGTACTGGTAATGCTGCACGGGGATGCAGGTGGGGTTCACTCGTCCCCACGGATGCGGGTAACGCCACCGTTCCGACCAACACAGCAGCGCCGAATGGCGCATGAACCGGCGTTCCTGACGTTGAACGGGCAACGAATGGGTAATAAGCGTCCGGTCTTGCTCAAAATCACCGGTGAAGGTGTGATGACTTATATCCTCCTGCGTGAGCACGAAGTCCGTGCTCTCTTTTTTGACCGTCCGGTACCGGTGCGGCACCTTGGATAGGAAGGCGCGCACGTCACCCGGGTAGAACTCATCGGCATCCAAGCGCACGTTCCACCAGTCGCGATGCGTCATCTCGTGCCGAAACGCCTTGAACGCTTTCGCCCGTAACCCGATATGAAACGGCCCTTCATAGCGCAACCAGGGGATGATCTGCGGGTGCGTCTTGGACAAGGCCTGCACTTTCTCCCACGTGCCGTCCGTTGAACCGTTGTCAATGACAATGATCTTGTCACTCCATCGGCACGCGTCTTGGAGCGAGGCGGTAATCACATCCGCTTCGTTCTTCACCACCATCAGGCTGTATATTTTAAATGCGGTCGCGTCCATAGATCAGTTTTTGCCAATAGTAACGCAGCGGGTGCGTGTATTTGAGTTGTTTCCAAGGCCGGCTGGAGTGGGGATAATGGCGCACGGGAGCATCCGTCAGCAGTATATTGGTTAACCCGCTTTGCCGGGATAGTTTGGAAATGGTCACATCGTACCAGTTCTTGTTCGGATCAAGCGTCGCAAAATCCACCCGTTGCAGCAGTTCGTGGGTGAGCAGCGTGCAGCAGAAGGAGAGCCGTTTGGTCGTGGGAACCGTTCCTTGGGGATAGCGTCGGGTGTACTCGTACGGGAAATTGATGCGCCCGTTGTCATCGGTTGTCACGGCGGCTGCCATGCCGATAGTCGTGTCTTGTGCCGCTTCGGTCAGACGCGCGATGGTATCCGGTTGTACGATCACATCACTTTCCACAATGATCAGATGCTCGTTGTGGGCTCGTGCGCGCTCTTGCATAGTGCGTAATAGGAGCAGGTAGTTCGGTGACGGATGGTCGGTGAGGGTAGCGACATCAATGCACTCAAACGCCAACTCTTCGGCCCAACGATGCAGCAGCGCCGTGTTCTCCGGCGTGGAACGGTCGTTCCATACGATGACCGGCTGACCCGCTAACGCACGCAGCGCACGCTCGGTGATAGTGACCGAGTCCTTCACGGGAACAATAATATGGTACGCTTTAGTCTGCATCTATCGGTGTCCATTGAGATGGCAGGATGTCCGGACGGGGACGGAGATGGAACCACGGCCGCGGTGCCACGACGATGGTGTCCGCCGTTTGACCTAACCAGGCGCCCCACCAGGAAAAACTGCTGTTTGCTATTATATGATGCCGGCACAGGCTCATCAGTTGCATGTCTATATACGCCTGCTGACCGTTGTGTCCGTCTATAAACCGTGTGCCTTGCGGAAAAAGGCCTTGCTCTTTGCCCCACGACGGGTCGTCGGAGAAGACATAGAAGACCGGCTCCGGCACATGCGCTTGTATATACGCTATTGCCCGACGATAATACGTAGCCGTACACACCTCATAATCCGCTCTGCGTCGCTCTTTCAGATAATCGCCGCGGCGAATATGTACGCTCACACTGTGGTGGGACTGTATCTCCTGCGCCAAAGCTTCGTCGGCGGCGGAGAGCGGAAGGCGGAACTGAAAATCGCGACGTACTTGCTCTGCCACGGACTCGAAATAGCGTTCGGACTGCCAGTACCCCTGCAGATAACTGTTCTCCGCCTGCAATAAAGCCGGACTCCATCCCTTCGCCGGATCGGGTTCGGTCACGAGTTGCCCTTCCGTTCGGCGTGTCCAGCTCAACGCGCGGCGCAGCACAGCGTACCACTCTTTGCCTACGTCTGCCAGCCTGTTCCGTTCCTCCACGGTGGCGTGGTTCGGATGAAGGTCGAAGATACGCTCCAGCTCGTAGCCGTTATGGGAAGGGCGATGCCGATAGACCGAAGTGTCGATCTTCGTGTCCGGCCGGTTCTGTTTCAAAGCCAAATAAAAGGCGTATTGAAACATCTGATTGCCTAAGCCCGAGTGTATCTGTACAATGTTCATATCAGTAAGTATGCAGGATGCCGTTTTTTCGGACGGTTAGCATGGCTCCGAATTCGTTACCGAATTGGGTACCGAAATCCGCGGCGAGCCGCAATCCGAAATCCAATCCCCACGCTTGTTCTACATGTTTGTTAATATCCAGCATCAGCGCCGTGTTGTGGCTGTAAGACGGTGTGCGGTACCGGCCCCAGTTGCGTGTATAGGCCGCTTTGAACCGGTATTCGAATCCGTATATATCGCCTGCGATGCCGATGAAATGTGTTCGAACGCGATTGTTATACGGCGTGACGAAGGGATTGCCAATCATGCGTCCGAAATGTGTCCATCCTTGTGCGTAGGCACTGTTGATGAAATAATCGCTTTGTCCGCCGTACACCAGTCCGTCGCGGTCGTGATAAGGTCCGTCCTGACCGGTGGTGTTCAGGAACTCGTATGTGAGCGAATGGATGAACGGCCATTGGACCTGACGGACAGACACGCCCCATAAGCCGTCTGTCTGGTTGCTGCAGCCGATAAAATTGGCACTCATGTCTTCAAAGACCGTCTGCCAATAAGCAGTGACAGTCCATTGCGGCCATCGAACGGTGAGTGCCAGTTCCTGAAAACCGATGTGATTGCCTTCCGCGTTCAGTTGGTCGCTTAGTCGATTCCCTCCGGCGCCGGCCATGAACACATGCTTGTAGGTCTGCCATCCGGTTCCCATAGGTCCGAACAGAGGCGATACACCTCCAAACTGCGCCGCGTGATGCAGTTCGTAACTGATGTTAACCGGCAGCGAACCGCCGAAGCGCACTCCGGCGAATTTGTAGTGCAGCATTGTTCCCGGTGTTCCTACCGCGGTGTCCAATCGGCTTGCATCGACAAACCATCCGTGTGTCAGTCCGCCTTTCACCTCAACGTATCCGAACAGGCCGGGGAACGGCGTGTAGCGATCAATGCCTATGCTGAGGCGTGGTATCGGTTGCGCGTTGCCTGAGAAAAGCAGTCCTCCCATGGAGAGAGACGGATCCTGACTGCCGCAGTACAGCGGCGTGACGCCGGCTGTTATGTCCACGATGTACAAGCGCGCATGCGCGTACAGTTGCCGGAAGTATCCGGTGGTGCGCTCGGTGTCAAAGCGTCCGGTGAGGACGACTCCGAAATCGTAATCGTACCATCGGTTAGGACGCGTGGCGGGTTTATACACCCCGGCGCTTATGTTGCCGCTGAAGGGAGCTGAACTGATGTTCCCCTGCTCGTTGGCATGAAGAAAAAACGCTGCCTGTGCGCCCGATGAAGCCACCGCGCTCGCCTCGATGAGGTAACATAAGGTGTCGCGTGCCGTGTCCGGCTGATGCATTGCCACCGGCCACCAGTCGTTTGCCGAGCAGGTCAGCGAGCACGCTAACCAGCTCATCATCATTATCAGCGTTTTAGTCCTCAATGTAATACCAGTCGTTATGTATCTGTCCGCTCGGGTCTTCGCCTAAACCGAAGTACAAGCGGTTTTTGATACCGCAAGCCACTCCGTTCTCCGTCTTCCCGCAAGGGATCGTGCCGCAATAGGTCCAACTGTCCGATTGCGGTGTGTAGCGAAGGATGTCCTCGTAATGAAATCCGGTGGTCAGGCTGTCGCCGTAGTGCCATCCGCCAAGTACGTACACGGCCTCTTCGGTTGCCGCACACGCAGCATTATGCCGTCCTTTGCCGGGAACGGATGCCCGACGCGTCCATTGTTCGTCTGCGGTCCATTCGTACCATTCGTTTTGGCTGTAGTTATGAAATCCGGTGCCGATGAACCATCGTCCTTGGCATTGCGCGCCCACGGCTGCCATCACGCGCATGGGACTTGGTTGAGAGGCTTGGGTCCAGCGGTTAGCGGAAATATCGTAGTACCACACGTCGTTGGTGTAGGCGTGGAAGGCGCAGGCGATCCAGATACGTGCACCGTCGTACCAACTGACGGCTGCTGTGGTTTGTGGGGCAGGGTAGTCCGCCAGACGGGTCCATGTGTCCGTGGCCGGATCAAACCGCCACCAGTCGTGTAAGTAGAGTGAGTCGTAATGCACATCTTCTCCTGCGTAGCCTAAACCGAGGAACACCCCTTGCTCCGTGGCACATGCGGTACCGTTAACGCGGGGTAACAGCGGAAGACTGTCGCTCTCGGTCCAGGTGTCCGTGGTCGGACTGTACAGCAATAGGGTGTTCGGATAGGTGCCGTCTTGTATGCGGCCGCCCGCTATATAAATACGGTCGCCGGCTGCAAAACACATCGCAGCTGCTCGACCTTGAGTAGGAGAGGCACAGGTATAAACGGACTTTTGGTCCTCCGGTATCTGTTGGCATGCCATCAGGATAAGCGCCAACAAAAATACTATGTACCTATACCCTTTCACCTATGACCTTTATTCCGCTTTCGTTTTGCGTTTCAACTCGAAGTCGCGTCCCAGGTAGTTCTGTCGCACCACCGGGTTGGATGCCAGCTCTTCGGGTGTGCCGTGGAAGAGGATTTTTCCCTCGAACAGCAGATACGCACGGTCGGTGATCATGAGGGTCTCGTCCACATTATGGTCGGTAATGAGAATACCGATGTTCTTGTCCTTGAGCCGCCAAACGACGTCTTGTATCTCCTGTACGGCAATCGGATCGACGCCGGCGAAGGGCTCGTCGAGCATGACGAATTTCGGTTCGATAGCCAGGCAGCGCGCAATCTCGGTTCGGCGTCTCTCACCGCCGCTTAAGCGGTCACCCAGGTTATGACGCACATGCGCCAGATTGAATTCCTGAATCAGTTGCTCCAGTTTCTGCGCTTGATACTCTTTGCTGAAATCCGTCAGTTCCAACACCGCGCGAATATTATCCTCCACGGTCATTTTGCGGAACACGCTTGCCTCCTGCGGCAAGTACCCGATACCCATCTTCGCACGTTTGTACATAGGGTAGGAGGTGATGTCTTTGTCGTTGAGGAATATACGGCCGTTATTGGCAGCCACCAGACCGGTTGTCATGTAGAAGGTGGTGGTCTTTCCGGCTCCGTTAGGACCCAGCAACCCGACTATCTCGCCTTGCTCCAACTCGATAGACACATCATTGACAACCGTTCGTTTGCCGTATTTCTTTACTAAATGCTCTGTGCGTAACTTGTCCATAATCTTTCAGCAACTTTAGTTGCGGTCTTTCAGTGAAACGGTCTATCAGCGTTAGCGGTCTTTCAGCGCAGCGGTCTGGTCATCAACGATGACCATCACCGGGCAGTGGTCGCTGTGTACAGCCTCCGTCAGGATTGCACCTGTTTTGAGTCGCGGTCTCAAACTCTCGCTCACCCACAGGTAATCGATGCGCCATCCTACGTTGCGCGCACGGGCTCCGGCTCGCCACGACCACCAACTGTAGCGCTCGGGACTCTGATCGAACACGCGGAACGAATCCACCAGTCCGCTGGCTTCCCAGCGGTCCATCCATTCGCGTTCCTCCGGCAGGAAGCCCGATACGCCAATCTGCCGCTCGGGGTGGTTGATGTCTATCGGTTTATGGCAGATGTTATAATCTCCGCAGATGACCAGGTTGGGTCGCTCTTGACGCAACTCGTTCACCCAAACTAAGAAGTCCTCCAGAAACTCCATTTTGAAATCCTGGCGAATATCTCCGGTTGTTCCGCTCGGTATATAGGCATCGACAATCGTTAGGTCGCCGAAATCCACGCGCAGCACGCGTCCCTCGCGGTCATACTTGGGATTGCCCATTCCTACTACCACTTTGTCCGGTTCCTGCTTGGTAAAAATGCACACGCCGGAGTACCCTTTCTTTTCGGCAGAGTGAATATAACTGTGGTATCCGAGTTCCTGCATCGCGAGCACGTCTATCTGCTCCGGTTGGGCTTTGCTCTCCTGGATACAGAACACATCGGGGCTCTCGGACTGAAGCCAATCCAAGAGCCCTTTGTTAATCGCCGAACGAATTCCGTTGAGATTATAACTGATGATTTTCATATCTTACAGCAAATTTATTTGCGGTCTTACAACGAAGTGATCATACGACCCATAACATCGTACGTCTTGCCGTCACGAAGAATGAATAAGTGGCCGTTACGGAGCACTTTCTGTGTGCTCATCTCTGCATCCTGCACGTCCTCGATTCCTTCCGGCCAACCTCCGTTATAGATGAAGGTGATGGTACCGTCCGGCAATCGTGTGATCTTCTCTATATCGTGACCGTCATAACCGTACCATTGTTTTGCGCCGGCAGGGAACAGATCCGTTGCGGCTCCGTATTCGGAGGTGTTGGTCTTGGCCTCGATGATATCTACACCCATGCTTTTGGCTGAATTATTAACGGTGTTTCCATCCCATTTGGATGTGCTGTACGTGATCTTAGTGATCATCATACCTTGTCCGGGGAGATACAGATCCCAGCCTTCTTGCTTACGTGCCTCAAGCATGTAGAATGTGGAGGGGTCCGGGTTGGTGCCTACCAGATTATGCCCTTCTCCTGAGCACAGCAGAATAGCGTCCTGCGTATCATTCAGCACGTGCAATACGGAGTTGTCGGCGTCGTTCTCAGTCAGTACGCGCGGCGTGAGCCAACCCATGAAGAAACGCTCATAGGAAGAGTAGGCGGGAGGCGTGTTGCCGTCATTGTTATACGGTCCGTAGTCCATGATGTCC
The DNA here is from genome assembly GCA_017401985.1 of Paludibacteraceae bacterium. Taxonomy (GTDB): domain Bacteria; phylum Bacteroidota; class Bacteroidia; order Bacteroidales; family Paludibacteraceae; genus Colicola. The sequence goes on from JAFPNK010000040.1 coordinate 14,494, forward strand.
CACTCGTTTAACGTGTGCGGAGATGTGCCATTCGCGGTATAATAAAAGTCCGGCAGACCGAGCACGTGGCTGAACTCGTGGCAGAAAGTACCGATTCCGGCATAATTGCCTCCGTTGTACTGGATCTCGTTGGAGCAAGCGTAGTTACTGATTTTTTTGCCGTCCACTGTCAACTGGCTGGAACCGTATTGTACGTAGTATTGATAATCGTAGTTGTGCGGCCAAATGGTGTTGGCCGGACCACCATCGGCTTCACCGTAACCGGCGTAGATGAAATAGACAAAGTCCACTTTGCCGTCACCGTCATTGTCGTACTGCTTGAAATCCACTTGATCATCAACGGCCTTGCATGCTTCGCGTATCATGACATCTACGTTCTTATCGTCTCCGTTACTGTCATTCTGGCCGTAGTAGGACAGGTTCTGACTTACGGTGACAGGACCTACTACATCGAATTGCGGTTGGTATTGTCCCCAACTCTGGTCAATAAAATACTGGCGTGCACTACCGGAAGCAGTGATTGTACCTTGATAACGCTCGCCTCGATAGGTGAAGTCGTAGTCATAGGTGCGGGAGAAATTATCTCCGTTCAGCATCTCGTGCATCGTTTCGTACGGAGTAGAGAATGCTTTGTCTTGGAAGCTCACCAGGATAATCAGTCCGCGCGGGGCGATGTTAAGCACACTGCCCGCTTGGGTCTGCTGCGGTGCACGACGAATACGAGCAGCGCTTTCTCTTGCTTGTAACCGTGCCGCTTTCGCCTCTGCTGCCATCGGCATCAGTGTCTCTTCGTCCAACCAGTTACCTTCCGCATCGGTGAGGTAATGGAAGTTCTCATCTCCGTTCAGGAACACGATTTTTTCGGTTCCGTCAGTTGCTGTCCGGACTACGCCACCGCGGCGTGCCGGGATTGCAGCCGCACTCACTGCGACTGCGCATAGTACAACTATGCCTAAAATCCTTTTCATGATTTTCAAATTGAATTTTTAATTTTTCTTTATTCCGTGTTTTTCAAGCCATTTCTGCTCACATTTGCTTCGTTTGTCGGCGTTGTGCGCTTTGCGCAGGCTCAGAACAGCTTCTCCCTTGCGGTTCAACTTCACATATTTGAGCCATCCGTTTTTGTGTTCTCTGATTTCCCACCCGTCTTCGGTCATCATCCAGTGGTAGTTCTCATCTCCACGCAAATAGGTTCTCAGTGTGTCACCGTTCGGTTGCACGCGTTCTATTATCCCGCGATAAGCAGGCACTTTAGCCGGTCCGTCTGCATAGCATAAGCCGACGCTCATTACACCCATGAGGGCAATCATTAAAATCTTTTTCATGTTATCAATATGTTTATTCATCTTACAGTGTAACGGTCTTACAGCGTAGCGGTCCGAACCTTTTTGAACAGCTCGGAGGCGAACACGAAATCGTTCAGTGCCTGGTTGTCGCTATGCATAATCTCGTGCCGGCTGCCTTGCCATTCTTTCTTGCCGTCTTTGAGGAAGATCACGTTGTCTCCAATTTGCATGATGGAGTTCATGTCATGGCTGTTCACGATCGTGCAGATGTTAAACTCACGCGTGATGTCGTGTATCAGCGCATCGATCACCAGACTTGTCTTGGGATCCAATCCGGAATTGGGTTCGTCGCAAAACAGGTATTTGGGTTCGAGCACAATAGCACGCGCAATCGCCACACGTTTCTGTTGTCCTCCGGAGATCTCTCCGGGCATCAGGTCCCACACTTTCTCCGGCATCTCCACGCGTCGTAAGCAGAACTCTGCGCGCGCTTGCATCTGCTCGCGGCTCATGCGGCTGAACATCTCCAGCGGGAACAGCACGTTCTCCATCACGCTCATGCTATCGAACAGGGCCGAACCCTGAAACAGCATTCCCACCTCGCGGTGCAGCAAACGAATGTCTTTGTTGCGCATCTCCGCCAGATCACGTCCGTCGTATAGTATCTGCCCGGCGTCCAAGGGGTGCAGGCCAATCATGCACTTCATCAGCACCGTCTTACCCGAACCCGATTGACCGATGATCATGTTCACCTCTCCGTCCCGCATCTCGGTACTCACATGGTCCAGCACCGTCTCACCGTCAAAACTCTTTACTATGTCTTTAACTTCAATCATAACAGCAGCTTACTTAAGATGAGGTCCAGAAATAGAATCATTATATTGCTGTTCACCACTGCACTGGTGCTGGCTTTGCCTACATCGAGTGCGCCGCCTCGTACGTTATAGCCGTAATAACTGGCCATGGAGGTGATCACAAAGGCGAAGACGAGCGCCTTGATGATCGAGTACACGATGAAATACGGGTTGAATGCGTACTGCACGCCCAGCAGATAATCGTGCACCGTGATGATGTCGGTGAACGCACCTACTGCCCATCCGCCTACCAAACCGGCTGTGGTGGAGATGATGAACAGGAACGGCATCATGCTCATGAAGGCCAAAATCTTCGGCAGAATCAGATAATTGGCACTGTTCACACCCATGATCTCCATGGCATCAATCTGCTCCGTGATGCGCATCGTACCCACCTCGGAAGCAATGTTACTACCTACCTTACCTGCCAAGATCAAACACAGAATCGTACTCGAGAACTCCAGCAGCAACGTGTCGCGCGTCAGCAGACCCGTGATGTAGGTCGGCAGCAGCGGATTGGACGTGTTCGTTTTCGCTTGAATGGTGAGGATAGCACCAATGAATACGGATATCAGCAGCACAATAGGCAAGGACTGTAAACCCTGCTTCTCCAACTCCCGACTGTACTGACGCCAGAACATACGCTGCCTATCCGGCAAACGTAGCACTCTGCCCATCAATAAGAAGTATTCCCCTATATGTTGAAATATTCGCATATTACTCCAAGTAACAAAAAGCGTGCAAAAGTACTAAAAATATTGCATATATGCAAATTTTTCGGAATAAAAAGGGCTTGATGGGTTGATTTTTGGAAATATGCACTATTTTTCTGCAGCATATGAAAAATAGCCCGCATCCCTGCGAGCTATTTTCGAAAAAGGTATTATGTTGTTATATGGTTATTTCACAATAGCACCTTGTGCATTGTAAAGAACACCATTTTTCTCGATAACGAGTTGACCGTTTACGATGCGCTTGATAGCCTTTACCTCGACCTCATTATCCTCTACTGCGGTCGGCCAACCGGTACGCTGGTAAACAACTTTGTAGATGCGGAGGTACTGAACAGTACCATCATCGAATGCTCCTTGAATAGTTACGGTACCCGGTTCTACATGGATAGCTTCGGAAGTAACCTTAGTGGTATTCAACGAACCAACGGTGGTATTAACAACACCATTAATCATTACGTAGCGGGCAACGTCTTTTGTTCCGGTGTTACTGAAATCAACCGTTACCAAGCCCGGAGCGTTAACTACGAACTCCAAGTACGGGCCTTGGCAGTACTTGCTTTCGCGAATAGGATACTGACCTGCAAACATCAGAGCCTGTGCGTTGAAATTAGCATCGTTGTTAATACCGTCAATGTTAGCCATCAACACTGTGTCAACGTCTTTTGCCGGAGTAGTATTATCTTTCCATTCAATCGAACCGGTACCTGCTTTTGTGAAGTCCCAAGTGGTATGATCGGTAACCACTACTTGCTCCAAAACCGGTTTAACAGTTGCTACAACGCTGTGTTCTAAAGAAACAGGTTGGGTGTTGTATTGGTTCTCAGCCCAAGCGGTATAAGTATAGGTGCCCTCTGCATCCGGAGTGAACTCAAACACGCCCTTCTTGCTGGTCTGTACCGTGCCGTATTGGTCTGTCCACCAAATAGTATCAGCCTTCACATCGGTAGTAGCCTTCAGTGTAACTTTCTGACCTACCCATGCCTCCGTCGGACCGGCAATAGATACCGAACCTACAGGCTCGGTGTTAGGAGTAGAGGAAAGCGTATAAATAGTGATGGTCTTAATAACGGTTGCTTGTCCTGAACCCTGACGACCCAACATAACTAATGCCTCGTCACCGGCGCTTGCCATTTTGTAACGGATAGTGATGGATTGGTTGGTGTTGATGTTAGCAGCGGTAGAACTCATACTTACACTGGAAGTCGGGATCTCATTAGTCTCTTTGAATAAGTAATTGACACGCTGGCTATTAGATACAGTACCGATAACTACGATAACAGAGTCATATACTCCCTGAACAGGAATGGCCATAAAATAGTTGTTGCCGGAGTTGTTGTTGCAGAAAGTTAGAGAACCGTTTGCGTTGTCAACCGTGTAAGGTTTTGCCGGAGAAGCGTACGAACGGAATGTAATACCATTGATTGTTTCATTAGCCGAGTTGGCTTCTGCACAAATTGTTGTAACGCCAGCCCAGTCTGCACTACCGAAATCAGTAGAGAACAAAGTGACGTAATCTTCTGCCATCATGCTACCTGCGAACAGAATAGCAGCTGCAATTGTAAAAAATTTTCTCATGTGTTTTGTTTTTTAGTTAAACGAAAAATTGGGTATTTATATAGTGTTTTGCTATATGCAGTTTGCAAAATCGATGCAAAAGTACAATATTTCGCGCATATATGCAAATAAAATTGAACAAATTGTGGATTTTCTGCAAAATTCGTCAATTTTTACACATTATACATAACCCTTTTGAAGAAAAAATTTTTTTTTGTAAGATAAATTTGTGTATGTAAAAAAAATGTTGTACCTTTGCGTGCTGTTTTGTAAAAAAGAGACTATGTCCTCGAAAAAGATAGAAATACCACGGAAAAAGGTTGTATTTTTCCTTGCTGCACTAATGTGGTGTTGCGTTTCGTTTGCCGTTCCTGCCCGCAGGGGTTGGGAGCAGCATTTTTCGACGGATGGCACTTCGGTGGAATTGCAGCAGCAGGGCGATGAATGCTACCATTATTGGGAGACTCGTGACGGCAAATTGGCGCTACCTTTAGGTAACAACCTGTTCGAGTTGACGGATGCGAACACTCCTACGCCTGCTCAGGTGGCTGCGCGTCGCGCTGGTTCTCCTTATTATACCCGCGATGCGCGCAAGATAGGAGCCATCAATATGGCGCCTCGGGGACTGGTGATTCTGGTCGCTTATGCCGATCTGCCTTACTGCGCGGAAAATACTCAATCTGCGATAGATAGCATGATGAATCACCCCGGTTATTCGTACAACGGAGCCACCGGTTCGGCGCGCGATTATTTCATTGCGCAGTCAGATAGCCTGTATAGGCCGGTGTTCGATGTAGTCGGGCCGGTGACCTTGCCGCATAACCGCGCGTATTATGGTGCGAACAATAGTGCCGGAAGTGATCAGAACCCCGCGCAGATGACAGTGGATGCATGCCGACTGGTGGACGGAGAGGTGGATTTTACTCGCTATGATAACAACAACGACGGAGAGATTGATTTTGTGTATGTGCTCTTTGCCGGAATAGGGGAGAACGACCGCAACGGCGAAGCGGAGGCTATATGGCCGCATAATTTTTATGCGGGCTCTAAAAACTGCTGGTTGGACGGCAAGAAACTGAACAACTACGCCTGCTCCGGTGAGGTAGATGGTCTGACCGGTCTACGCAACGGCATCGGTACGCTTTGTCATGAGTTCAGTCATGTGCTCGGCTTGCCTGATTACTACGACACCTCCTCTTCGGGATATAACTCAACGCATATATTAACGCCTAACGACTGGTCCATCATGGACTACGGCTGTTATAATAACGGAGGCAACACACCGCCTAACTACTCGATTTTCGATAAGTATTTCCTCGGTTGGGCCACGCCTGCCTTGTTAGCGGAAGGTGCGCAACTGAACGTGTCGCTCGGAACCGGTTATGACGAGGGCTATCAGATTAATGGAGGCACCACGCTGCTGCCGTATTCGACTACGCAGACGGTCTATTATATCGAGAACCGCCAGCAGCAAGGCTGGGATGCGTATCTGCCCGGACACGGAATGCTGGTTTGGCAGGTCAAATATAACAAGTCGGCATGGGCTGGGAATACGCCCAATAGCACGGCGAACGATCCGCGTTATACGGTGGTGACGGCGGACGATGATGTGAAAGTAGGGGATTATATCTCCGACGGCGTGGTGTATCACGAAGGCAAGACCGATCCGTTCCCGGGCTTCGCTCAGGTGACGAGTTACACCCCGTTTGCCAATTGTGCACTGAGTGACATTACGGAGACCGCAGGCGTCATCTCTTTCTTGTACAACGGCGGCGCACCTACCGATCAGACGGACGTCGAGAGCGTTCAGCCTTCGGTAACCGACGTTCAGAAGCAGTTCCGAAACGGGCAACTGGTGATCGTGCGTGACAATAAGACATATAATGCATTAGGCATTCTAATTCAATAAATCAAAAAAAACAAAAAATCATGAAATTCAAACAACTGTTAGTGTTACTCCTTGTAGTAACCGTTAGCCTGAGTGCTCAGGCTGAGCAGATTAGTCCGGAGGCGGCTGCAGAGATCGCTGCATCGTTTGTGAACGCTCGTCCGGCATTACGAAAGGCTCACAAAGCCTCTCAAACCGCGTCTAACATGCGTCTGGCGCATACACGTAAGAAAGCTGCATCGGACGAGAACGCTTTCTATGTATTCAACCGTGCTGACAATGCCGGCTTCATTATCGTTTCAGCCGATGACCGCACCGCTGAAGATGTGCTCGGCTATTCGGACGGTGGTGCCGACTTCAACGAAGCTACTATCAATCCGAACCTCCGTTTCTGGCTCAACCGTTACGCAGAAGAGATCTCGGCCGTTGACCAAGATGCAGAGGCCGCTCTCCAGCCGCGTAAAGCCAAACAAGTGACGGCCATCGCTCCGCTGCTCAAGAATGCCAACGGTGTGGAAATCACATGGTATCAAGAGGCTCCGTATAACAACTACTGCCCGATAGACCAGCGTGATAACACCCGCAGTCTGACCGGTTGTGTGGCTACCGCTACTTCGGCCATTATGTACAAATGGCGTTACCCGGCACAAGGTACGGGTACACGCTCCTACACATGGAAAGACTGTAAGAACAGCTCGTGCTCAAGTTACACCAACATTACAGTGACGTCCAATTTTGACACCGTGACGTTCGATTGGGACAATCTGCTTCCTGCTTATGAAGGTGTAAGTGCCACTGCTGCGCAAGAGAATGCGGTTGCTTCGCTAATGTATAATGTAGGTGTTGCTGCCAAAATGCAGTATGGCGGTGACGCGAATGAAGGTTCCGGAGCATGGACGGACGACATGGCCTATGGTTTGCAGAACTACTTCGGTTATGAGTTCGACAAGTTCATCACCATGTACACCCAAGCTGATTATGGCACAGCCGCTGTAACTCCGGTGGAGTATGGTGTGACTCGCGATCAATTCACATCCTATTTCAATGCAGACCTCGAAGCCGGTCGTCCCATCTTAATGGGTGGCGAAGACACCAATGGTGGCGGTCACGAGTTCGTATGTGACGGTCGTGATGCCAACAATAAATTCCACATTAACTGGGGTTGGGAAGGTTCCGGAAACGGTTATTTCGCCATCACGGCGTTGAAGCCGACAGGTTCCACGTATAATTTCTCAACCAATCTGGATGCACTCATCGGTTTGCGCCCTGCCGCACAGGGTCCGGATGTGAATGTCACATGGATGGCTGACGGTCAACTCTTTGACGAGACCGTGGCGTCGCACGGTGTATTGGCATTGCCGACGGCAACCCCATCGGCTTGCGGAAACGGCAAAGTGTTCATCGGTTGGACCGCAGAGGAGAACTATCAATCGGACGATGCTCCTGAGTTCGTAGAAGCAGGTACTGTTCTGGACGAGGACGCTGTTTTCTATGCAGTTTATGCAGCAGAAGAAGAGGGCGAAGGCGCAGCAGGAACCACTACATTCGGATTCTCTGCAATCGCTTCAGCAAACGGATGGGATAACGGAACTGCCTATACGACTGTTACTGTCGCACCGGTTACGATCACCGCGGAAGGCGGAGGTAACAACGGCAAATGGTATGATAGCAACACTTCTTGGCGTATGTATAGTGGTGGCACGGTACGTATCTCTGTAGCAGGTGGTAGTGTTACTGCTGTTACTTCTACTCCTGAGTGCGACTGGACTATCTCCAATGGAGAAGCAACTTTCAGCCCGAGTGCACGAACCGACTTTACGCAAATCGTCGTTACTTATGGTGGTGGAACTTCTTATTCGGCTTATTCCACCTCTTGTAGCGGTGTCGCACCCCAACCGGTATATTATACCATCCGTTTCTTCGATAATGGTGAGCAAGTTGGTGAGGCTCAGAGCGTGCTCAAGAACCAACAGGCAGAGGCCCCGACAGTAACTCCGGCATGTGATGACTATACATTCGTAGGTTGGTGGACTGCTGCACTGGCTGCAGACAACACGGAAGCAAAAACTTGGGTGACTAACTTCAAAGCAACCAAGGATCAGGACTACTACGCTGTTTATCAGAAGACGGTAAGTTCCGGAGGTACTGCGTCTGTAGAGGAGTCGCTCACGTTCAGCTCGCTCGAAAAAGCGAATGGTACTGATGTGGATGGTGAGGAGATTACTATTGGATCGCACAGCACAATTACTTTCGGTAAGGGAACTAACAATAACAATGGACCGAAATATTACACCGATGGTACGGCTATCCGTGCTTACGGAGGTAACACCGTTACCGTAGCAGCTGACGCCAATATGTCGCAGATCGCATTCACATTCGGTACCGGCGACAAATCGAATGCCATTACCGCCAGCACCGGTACGTATTCTGACGGAACATGGACGGGCGATGCTGCATCAGTTGTCTTCACCATCAGTGGAACCAGCGGTCATCGTCGTTTCGCAAGTGTAGCTGTCACCCTCGGTGGCGCAAGCAGCACAACTTACTATTCGTCGGTTGTTAACTGCATCCCAAGTGACGTGGAGACTATCGTCGTTGAGCAGGCTGCACAGAAAGTGCTGCGCGACGGTCAATTGTTCATCATCCGTGGCGAAGAGGTTTATACTGTTACCGGCGTTCGCGTGCAATAAGCAATGAGCCGCTACGCACAGATAACAGCGTTGCTATGTGTATTTCTTCTCAGCTCTGCCGCTGGCAGGGCTGAGAGTTATACGCATAATTTCAGTTCTTTATGGGATGCCAGTGCGCTTGAATTTGCTAGTAAAAGCACACTCGGTATCGTGTCGGCTACACCGGCAATGACATATACCGTCAGCGGTAGTTCCTTTGCCTATACATCATCGCAATACGTAATCAATTTGTCTAGCGGCTCTGCATTTGTCACGACCTCGGTGGCGGTGGAGGATTTGACTAAAATAGACATTCTATGCTTGGCAAGTCCGGGAAACGTGGTAGTCTCTTATTCCACCAGTTCCAGTGCCGGGCCATGGACTGCTATCGATGCGGGGACTTATAGTATTGGAGGGGCGATAGTGACTGTAAATTTGCCGGCGAAAGGGAATTATTTCCTGAAGATCGGTTGTACATCGGCGGTGAATATAGCCGAAGTAAAATACTACGTATCTCCCTGTCATTGTCTGCGGGTGGTAAGCGAATGACGGTCGATAATGACATATTGATTCCCCGCTTCGCGGAGTACCTGCAGGACCGGAAAGAGGTGCTCTTCACCCCTTCCGGCGTTAGCATGCGGCCGTTCATCGAAGGCGGCAAAGACAGCGTGGTGCTGCAACCTCTTACACGCGACCCAAGGGTGGGGGATATACTGCTGGCGAATGTGCACACGCCGCACGGAAACACCTACGTGCTCCATCGGTTAGTGCGCGTGACCAACGGTTCGAACGGGCCGATTTATGTGCTACAAGGAGACGGTAACCTGTGCGGCGAAGAAACCTGTGCGCGGCAGGAAATTATCGGTCGGGTAACAGATATAACCACCCCTTCCGGCCGACACAAACGACTGACAAGAGGCCGCGTGTGGTACGCCCTCAAACCGCTCCGCAAATGGCTACTCAAAATATATAGACACACAATGGTATGAAAACAATCGCAGGATTCAAATTACGTAAATTAGGCAACGAGTACATTTTGGTAGGTGAGTCCATGGAACTCATCAATTTCAATAAGATGATCACCCTCAACGAGACTGCTGCATTCTTGTGGCAGCAGGCGGAGCAAGGCGAGTTTGATGCCGACAAGCTGTGCAAAGCCCTTTGCGCTGAGTACGAAGTGTCTCCGCAGCAGGCCTTGGCAGACGTCGAAGCCACCATCGCATCCTGGAAAGAAGCCGGCGTGATTGAGTGATACTTCTACAGCCGTAGGCGGTCCTACAGCGTAGCGGTCGTACAATGAAATGGTCTTACAGGCAGCTTGCCGATCAGTTTCTTTAGAAACTATCATTTTTTAAGAATCGACTACACCTTATTATTAATCGTGCGCGTATGTGTACGATTATTTTTTTATATCAAAAAAAAGTAGTACTTTTGCGTGTTTTTTGGTGCAAATTTTAAGAATAACATAAAAAATAATATTTTAAGGTATGAGAAAAATTTACTTATTTGTTTTAATCACTTTGCTTGGTTTTAGCCAAGCATGGGGAAAAACGCTGACAGGTAAAGTTGCTGTCGGCCAGGGTAAAGGAGAGGCTTCTGTAGAGACACGCTCTAACTACTTTGATGCACTTGTGGATGGTCCTGTTTCGACGACAAATGGCACGCAGGTTACAGCGACAGCAAGTAATAGTGGCTTGTCGTGGGCTTATTGTAAATTTAGTGCAACGGCAGCCACCGGTTATTCATTTGAAGGTTGGTACACCAATGCTGCTTGCACAAACGGAAAACAAACAGACAACCCGTACCAAACGGCATCTGCAAAGAATGTGGATCGTACGGATGAGTACTGGGCAAAGTTCACCCCGATTCACTACACGATTGCTTTCAATGGCAACGGTGCCGAGTCCGGTAGTACCGCTTCTATCTCCGCAGAGTATGACCAAGCTGTCTCGCTGAATGCCAACGGCTTTAGCAAAGTGGCTTATACCGTCAGCTTCGTATCTGAAGGTGGAACGATTGATCCGATTGCTGCGTATGCCATCTTTGATAGCTGGAATACCAAAGCAAACGGTACCGGAACACGCTATGCAGAGACAGCCAGTGTGAGCAACTTGGCATCTACCGAGGGGGCAACTGCTACACTTTATGCTCAGTGGAACGGTGCGACCAAAATCACTCTTCCGAGCGCAGGAACGAATGGCACTTCCCTTTTTGACGGTTGGTATGATGGCGAAACATTGATCGGTTATGCCGGTGACGCGTTCACTCCGACCACTAATGTAACCCTTACTGCACACTGGACAGCAGTCGCTACGCCGGTATTCGCAATTGACGATGCAGTTATCGAATTGGAGCAATCCACTCGTCTGGCATTGACCAATGTGTCGAACCCTTCGATTGTAATCACTCCGGAAGGAATTGTAAGTTATGATGCTACCACCGGCTCGTTAACCGGCGTGGGGGTAGGTGTGGCTACGATTGCTATCAATCAGGAGGCTACCGCTAATATCAACGCCAAGTATGAGGAGTTGACGATTACGGTAACGAAGAAAGCTTCTAGTCTGGCTGTTCTGTTGAACGATGTAGAGGGGACGGAGTTTATTCTTAATCCGACTTTGAGCGCAACGCTTGGTTTTAACAAGGTTTCTGACGCAGAGGTAGAACTATCCGCTGTTTCCGGCGAAGAGTTGGTTGCCATCGAAGAAGGTGTGGTAACGGCACTGCTGAACGAGGGTACCGCCGTATTCAGCGCTACTCTGGCGGAGACTGAAACATACCAGAGCGCCAGCGTTGAGTTCTCCATACAAATTGCACGTGCTGCTGAAGCTGCTGACTGCTATCTGTTAGAGAATCAAAGTGACGATCAGAGTGTATGGCATGGAAACACATGCCATGAGCATACATGGGCTGAAGAAAATGCAGCCGGTGTAGTACGCTTCCAAATTCATTATACGACTGCTTCTATCGATCCTGGTTATAAAGTGCAACAATTGCTTAATGGCGAATGGGTAGATGCAACGAGTAAGATGACTGATTTCTCGACTTCTTTTACATGGAAAGAATTTACGCTGAATCAAGCCGCAAAGGGTGTGCGTATCTGGGGTTCCGGATCGTTGTATAACCACGTGAAGAATCTCTCCGTAACGCGTAAAGGTTCTATCCGCGTACAGAATGTAGCATTGGAGGCTGAGAAAGACCACGCATGCGAAGGTACGCTGCGCGTGAACTACAGCATCGCTAACGGCGGCGACCTGAAGATTGTTAGCGACAATGAGAAGTTTGTGCTCGATAACTACGTGATTGAGAACGTTGATTGCAAGGGCGGCGTAGCAAACATCCATGTTTCCTATCCGTCTGACGTTGAGATTGAGGATACAGCCAATGTGGTTATCTACAATGCAGTATATCGCGCAGAGGTACTGCTGACCGCGAAGATCATCCCGTCGAAGAATACGTATGCTGACTATACCGCTTATTTCTGTCAGGGTGAATCGGTTGAGTTCGAAGGCGTTGTGTATAGCGAGGCTACGACCACACAGGTTCTGCTCGCAGAGAAGAACATCATGGGCGGCGATTCGATTGTTAATCTGACCGTAATTGAATTGGTTCCGGATACCACTGTTCTGAACGAGACCATGTATCTCGGCGATATCTTGATCGTAGATCCGAACGAGTGGGCGCTGCTCATTGACGAGATTGAGTATCAGTTTGAAGAAGCTGAATACCCGTTGGACGCTGAAGTGCCGGTTGACTTGATCCAGCATACGCAGAGCGTAAACGGATGTGACAGTACCATTATTCGTCATATTGAGGTTGTTGACCCGCTTACCACTGGCATCAACAGTGTAGAGACCAATCCTGTAGTACAGGCTACCAAGGAACTGCGCGACGGCGTCATCTATATCCGCCGCGGAGAGAACCTCTACCTCATTGACGGCAAGCGCGTGAAATAATCACCCGCTTTCCATCCCTAAAAACGGTGTACGCATAGGCGTATGCCGTTTTTTCGTTTTTAAAAGAAGAACGAGCCGTTTACCTGACCGGAACCTGAGATTCACCTGAGAATCACCTGACATTTCCCTGCGTGCACCCCCTAATAGGGGTACCACTCCTGGCTAAAAATGTTTTCTTGAAATTCGTTTTGAGTTTAAAAATATGTTATAAAACATAAAATGTTCTATTTTTAAGAATCAACTACCCTTAATTGCCTATTGTGCATAATTCAGATTTGAAAATTTGGTCATATCAAATATTTGTATTAATTTTGCACGCTATTTTGAGGCTAAAGATTTAGAATTTGCACATAAAATCTTAAAAATCGTCAATTTTGCAAAGTACACTTGACAAATATAACTCACAGGGCGAGATAGTGATCTATCAGACGGATGACGGCAAGGCATCGTTGGATGTTATGCTGGAGAATGAAACCGTTTGGTTGACGCAAAAGCAGATGGCGCTGCTATTTGAGACGACTCCTCAAAATATTACGATGCATATCGGTAATATTTTTAAAGAAGGAGAGTTGGCCTTAGAGGCAACATGTAAGGAATTCTTACAAGTTCAAATAGAGGGCTCCCGAGAGATACAGCGCTCTACGAGATTTTACAACCTCGACGTCATCATTGCAGTAGGTTATCGGGTGCGCAGCCAGCGAGGCACGCAGTTCCGCAAATGGGCGACCGAGCGACTGAAGGAGTATATTGTTAAGGGCTTTACAATTGATGCAGAACGGCTGAAAGGCAATGCCGGCGGACAATACTGGTACGACCTGTTAGCGACCATCAAGGATATCCGCTCGTCGGAGAAAGTGCTCTACCGTCAGGTATTGGACTTGTATGCAACGAGCGTTGACTATGATGCCAAGGCAGAGGATACGATCTTGTTCTTTAAAATGGTTCAGAATAAGTTGCATTATGCCACGCACGGACAGACGGCTTCGGAGTTGATTTATCATCGTGCAGACGCAGAACAGCCGTTCATGGGCTTGACGACCTTCAAGGGAACGCACCCGACGCAAGCAGATGTAGTGATCGCGAAGAACTATTTGAATGAAGAGGAATTGAGAAAGTTGAACAACATGGTCTCGGGTTATTTTGATTTTGCGGAGAACAGGGCTATTGAGCATATCCCGACGACTATGCGTGAGTACAGAGAGTTGTTGGATCGAATCCTTTCGGCGAACGGATCACCGGTACTGGATAATGCAGGAAGCATCTCGGCAGACGAAGCACGTGCGAAAGCAATCGCGGAATACCGCAAATACCAAGTCCGCGCCCTCACGCCGGTAGAACAAGCCTACTACGCTTCGCTGAAAGCGATAGAGGCAACAACAAAAAAGAAATAATAAGCAATATGCCGCAACAGGAAGCCATAAAACTATTCGAGCAAGCGAAGATACGCACCGTTTGGGATGAGGACCAAGAGAAATGGTTCTTCTCCATTATTGATGTGATTGCTGTGCTGAAGGAGAGTGAAAATCCTCGTAAGTATTGGAGTGTTTTAAAGACTCGTCTTAAAAATGAGGGAAGTGAGTTGGCTACAAATTGTAGTCAACTGAAATTGCAAGCTGCTGACGGAAAGAGAACTTGCGCGACAATATGACCAATGAGGAATTAGTGCTGAATATGTTAGCGGAATTGTCCGCGACAAGTATCACGAGAGCGCGCGATCCGCAAACGCTCGATGAAAACAAGCAATGTGCAGCTGATGGAGGAGA
>JAFPNK010000041.1 GCA_017401985.1 Paludibacteraceae bacterium
GGAATATGGCACCTATAAATGCGATTATGCGCAAAGCATGGAAGTGACCAAAGATGAGCAAGGCAAAGAGGTTATTGTTTCCTTCCCAAAAGTATCGTATGTCAAGGACAATGGAACACACGAAACTATTATAGACTGGATTTGGTGCCGAAAGGATCAAGGCACACGAATTCCGTTTGATAGTGAGGCAGAGTGTGAATGGGCTTCTATTCTTGAGCGGTTAGCCTATAAGAAAGCAAAAGAGGTAAGAGTAACTACCAAAAATGAGATGGAGTTATTTGAGCAAGAGAATAGCACCGCCTATTTATGGGGCAAGAACTTCCTCGTTAACTCCGATATTAAGTTTGAATATTACGCTAACGGTCAGCATTTCTCTTATCCTGATTTTATTCTCGTGGACAAAAACGAGAGAGTGCATATTATGGAAGTGAAAAGTCTCAACGGAGACGGAACAGCCTCGTTTGACGTGCAGGCATATAGAGATAAGATCAGGACTCTTGGGAAGTGCTATCTCGCTTGTTCGCGCCTTTTGGATAATTACGTTTTCTACATCCCTGTATTAGAAGGTAGTACGTGGTCTATTCATAAATATTGTAATGGAGAAGAGTCCACTATAACGGAGCAGCAATTTAAAAACGATTTATAAGTGCGACCACGCGAACTACATAGCGATTACTACCGTGACAGATGGTCAGAGCGCGACCTCTGCAACGACTTCCCCGGCGATGAGATACTCATTGACGGCTTGCACGCTATGCAGACGCATATGTGGAATAATGGTGTGAATATTGACATTCCCATAGTTCGCGTGATGAACACCGCTCATTATCTCGCTGCCTACATGTTCGCTACAACCTGTTCCGGCGACCAGACGGAGTACGACGCATTGGCGAACATGAGCCTTGGACGCGATAAACAACTATACAAAATAGTTATAATCGTCTTGGCTGCCATGATGGCTCGTACGGAGGGTTTTCGGGCGCGAGAGTGCCGAAACATGCTTCTCGACAATCGAGATCCGGATTTTGAAGAAGGAGTCACGCTCTATGATCGCTTCCTGCGTTCTGCAGAAAAGCGTTTTTCTGAAGAAGACTTCCTAATTGACACCCACACTAAAATACAAGAACTCGTCGCGCAAAACGAGCAACTAATAGAAGAAAATATGACTCTTAAAATTAAATATCAACAAATGGAAGAGAAATATCAGCAAATCAATATTGGTACACAAAACAACAACTGTACGCAGATTGAAAATCAATATAATATCACATACGCCGCTACTACACCATCTTTCGCACAGGAAGTTAACTCGTGCGATTCTTCCGAAATAGAACTATTTCATTTTATTCACCCGTCCGTTACATCTCAAACGGAGAAAATAAAGATTCATCATGAGATAGAAAATCTCGTGCGTCACTTTCCTTTACCTGAGATTTGTCGATATCTCATGGAACTTCGTAAAAGCAATCGTGTGTACCTGAGCATCAAACCAGAAATTATGTTCGAGGAACTGCATCGAATGGGTATGCCGGATGAAACAACACCGGGTTTTACAAAGAAGAATTTTATGAATTATTTTAATGTTAATGAATAGAATTCTATTCTCTTTTATAAGCACCTCAGGCGAGGTGCTTTTTTTGTGCCTGGTACTATTGGACAATCTTTTTGATAGTCTTTGATAGTCATTAATAATCTTCTGCAGTCTTTGGCAATCTTGCTCTTCAAAATCTACTACTCACGTCACTTTTTCTCCTTACCTTTGCATCGCTTTTCGGAGACAAACCATCCCTCCGAACGAGTGAATGCATATGAAAAATTTATCTAATTCCCCTGCTCCGAAAAAAGGGTCGTTTAATTGGGCTGTCGGGGAGCCAAAAACCTTTGCGGGTGCAAAGGTACGGAAAAATTTTGATATATGCAAGAGATAGAAGAAAAAAAGCACCGCAGGTACCCACTAACAACTAAAATATCGCCAAAAGAAACCACCGGAGGTAAACAACCGAAAAGAAACATGCCCGATAACATCGGGCGGAATGGACAAAATACACGGCATGATATGCCGGGCTAATGGACGCTACTATCCGCATGGGCTACACCCGCATTGGACGCGTCACGGGCGGGGCACCCCTAATAACCAAACAAGATCACCACCGGAGGTAAACGCGGAAAAGAAACATGCCCGATAACATCGGGTGCAATAGACAAAATACACGGCATAATATGCCGGGCTAATGGACGCTACTATCCGCATGGGCTACTCCGGCGAGCTCACAAACAAGAAAAAAAAACAAGAAAAATCACGCGGGCGCTTGCGTATGTCGAAAAAAAGCAGTAAATTTGCAGCCGATTATGGATAAGATACGAAATTTTTGTATTATCGCACATATAGACCATGGTAAAAGTACCCTGGCGGATCGTATGTTGGAGCTCACCGGAACGGTGGATGTTCGGCAGATGGAAGCGCAGGTGCTGGACGACATGGAGCTGGAGAAAGAGCGCGGAATAACGATCAAGTCTCACGCTATTCAGATGGATTACCGTTATAATGGTGGGAATGGTGACGCGGCAAAGCCGCTTAATGGTGTATATACATTGAATCTCATTGACACTCCGGATGTGGACTTCAGTTACGAAGTGAGCCGTAGTATCGCGGCCTGTGAGGGTGCGGTGCTGGTAGTGGATGCGACGCAAGGTGTGCAAGCGCAGACGATCTCGAACCTCTACATGGCCATTGAGCACGATCTGGAGATTATCCCGGTGCTCAATAAATGCGACATGGACAATGCCATGCCTGAGCGCGTGGAGGACGAGATCATCGACCTGCTGGGTTGCAAGCGCGAGGAGATCCTCCGCTGCTCCGCCAAGACAGGTGAAGGCGTGATGGAGATTCTCGACGCCATCGTGGAGCGCATTCCTGCGCCGGTAGGAGACCCGAACGCCCCGCTCCAGTGTTTGGTTTTTGACTCGGTCTTCAATTCTTTCCGCGGCATTATCGCGTATTTCAAGGTAGTGAACGGTACGATGCACTCGGGTGACCAGGTGCGGTTCGTGAACACGGGCAAGGAATACGATGCGGACGAGATCGGTATTCTGAAGCTGGACATGAGCCCGCGCAAAGAGATTAGTGCCGGCAACGTGGGATATATCATATCCGGTATCAAGACGAGTACGGAAGTGAAGGTAGGCGATACCATCACCCATGTAGCACGGCCGTGCGAGAAAGCGATTGACGGCTTCGAGGAAGCCAAACCGATGGTCTTCGCCGGTGTGTATCCGATTGAGAGCGAGGATTATGAGGACCTGCGGGCTTCGCTGGAAAAGTTACAGCTCAACGATGCGAGTCTGACGTTCCAGCCGGAGAGTTCGATGGCGTTAGGCTTCGGCTTCCGCTGCGGATTCCTCGGATTGCTGCACATGGAGATTGTGCAGGAGCGTTTGGATCGCGAGTTCAACATGGACGTCATCACCACCGTGCCGAACGTAAGTTATAATGTCTATACCAAAGACGGCGGCATGGTAGAAGTACATAACCCTGCCGGCATGCCGGATCTGACGGAGATAGACCGCATTGAGGAGCCGTATATTCGCGCGAGTGTGATTACGACCGCCGATTATATCGGACCGATCATGACGCTGTGTTTGGGCAAGCGCGGCGAGTTGGTGAAGCAGGAGTATATATCCGGCAACCGAATGGAGTTGCTGTTCGACATGCCGCTTGGTGAGATAGTGATTGATTTCTACGACAAGCTGAAGAGTATATCGAAGGGTTACGCGTCGTTTGACTGGCATATGAACGGTTTTAGGCCGTCAAACCTTGTCAAATTGGATATATTGCTGAACGGTGAACAGGTAGATGCGCTCTCTACCCTCACCCACCGCGACAATGCGGTTGATTTCGGTCGTCGGATGTGCGAGAAGCTGAAAGAGTTGCTGCCGCGTCAGCAGTTCGATATAGCTATTCAGGCGGCTATTGGCGCTAAGATTATTGCGCGCGAGACCGTTAAGCAGGTGCGTAAGGATGTGTTGGCGAAGTGCTACGGCGGTGATGTGAGCCGTAAGCGCAAGCTGCTGGAGAAGCAGAAACGAGGCAAGAAACGAATGAAGCAGATCGGTAACGTGGAAGTGCCGCAGAAAGCGTTCCTCGCCGTGCTCAAACTGGATTAGACTAATAGACAACTAACATTAATAACAAACAATTATGGAAAATGAAATTATGGCTATTCCGGGATGGATGCTTATTCCGTTTGCGGTAATGCTGCTGTGTATTGCCATTCTTCCGCTTATTCCGCACGTAGGCGAATGGTGGGAGCACAATACCCACAAGTTGTACGTATCGTTGATCCTCGGTGTACCGGTGGGTGCTTGGATGTGCTACCAAGGCATGGGTCATGAATTGATGCACCAGATGATTGGTGATTATATCCCGTTCATTCTGTTGCTGATGGCCTTGTTTGTAACGACCGGTGGTATCTGTATTCGCGGTGACTTGAAAGCGACTCCGGTTGTGAACAGTACTATTTTAGCGATTGGATGGGTGCTGGCATCGTTTATGGGTACAACGGGTGCAGCGATGCTGCTTATTCGTTTGCTGCTGAGCACGAACCAGCAACGTAAATACCGTGTACACACCGTGCTGTTCTTCATTGCGATTGTAGCTAACTGCGGTGGTTTGCTGTCACCGCTTGGTGATCCTCCTTTGTTCCTGCTGTTCTTGAAGGGTGCTGACTTCACGTGGTGGTTACAGAACATGGTTATGGAGTGGTTGGTAACCGGCGGATTGCTGTTAGCTATTTATTTCCTGGTAGATACGTATTTCTACAAGAAAGAGCCGACAGAGAACCTGATGGCCGATGTACGCGAATCCACCAAGACGGAGGTAAGCGGTTTGATCAATATCTTATGGTTGGCATGCGTCGTAGCCGCTACGATGTTCATCAACGATAAGTATATCGACATTCTCAAACCGGAGCATTATGCGGATGGTGTTGTGCCGATGTATATTGCCCGTCTGCGCGAGTATGTATTCGTTCTGATTATCGCAGCATCGTGGTTAACGACCAAAAAAGCGATTCGTGAAAAGAACAACTACAGTTGGGTACCTATCATGGAGGTAGCCTGTGTGTTCTTAGGAATCTTCGCAACGATGACTCCGGCGCTGATGTATCTGTCCGAGCATAAAGATGCGATTGCTCAGTTCATCAACGAGCCGTGGCAATATGTCTATGCAACCGGTCTGCTGTCGTCGTTCCTGGATAACGCTCCGACCGCCATGGTATTCAACGAGATGGCTGCTCCTACCGGTTCGATGCTGGCTACCGATCCGTTCCTGAAAGCGATCTCTATGGGTGCTGTGTTCTTCGGTGCTATGACATATATCGGTAACGGACCTAACTTCATGGTGAAGTCGATTGCAGAGCAAGAGGGAATCTCGATGCCGTCGTTCTTCGGTTACATGATTAAGTTCAGCTTGATTGTACTGTTACCGGTTTACATCATCGTTCAATTGCTCTTCATCTAATGACGTTAGTAGATGATATCATCACGTGGTATTCGGCGCATATGGGTTATGCGTCGATTACTGCGTTGATGGCAGTAGAGAGTTCGTTCATTCCGTTCCCGAGCGAGGTGGTTATTCCTCCTGCGGCTTTTGTGGCGGGTCAACCGGAGAGCACGCTGTGCACGACCGGCATTTATCCGGTGGATGTATTGCTCATCGTGTTAGCGGGCACCGTAGGTGCGATGATTGGTGCGATCATCAATTATTACCTGGCGGCATGGCTCGGTCGGCCGATCATCTATAAGTTCGCTGATTCGAAGGTAGGACACCTGTGCCTGCTGTCGAGTGAGAAGATACAACGCGCAGAGGAGTATTTCCGCGAGAAAGGAAATGTATCGACCTTCATCGGGCGTTTTATTCCCGGTATAAGGCAATTGATTTCTATTCCGGCAGGACTGAGTAAGATGCATTTCGGTGCGTTCCTGTGGTGGACGTTCTTGGGTGCGTTTATTTGGAATTGTATATTGGCGGCTTTAGGTTACGTGGCGCACGGTCAGATGGACCGTATAAAAGAATATAGCCACGAGCTAAGCGTGGCTATACTGATTGTGGTAGGCGTTGTAGTCGTTTACTTTATCATCAAACGATTCGTTAAACGATAAACGTTCAACCATCAACGTTCTCATACGGCCTTCATCCAAGCGATGAGGGCTTTTCTTTTGTCGATTATTTCTGCTATTACGCAAGCGAATGCCCATCCGAGGAGACAGAAGAGGAGGATGCATTTCGTACGTGTCATGACCGGTTTGGGATCCACTGCAAAATGGTTCTCCAGCACTACCGGTGCGGTCGCTAACTGCAAGCGATAGTCGCCCACCTGCGTGTGGTATTGCTGCTTGTAGATCTCATTGAGGAACAAGCGAATCTTGCGGTCACCGTTGAAATTGACGGAACTGGTTTTGGTGTCCAATTCGGCTTTGTTGCTTCCGGCACCGTAGTAATAGCAACTGGTCAAGCTGTCCAGTTTAAGCGTTTGGCGGTGATTGAAAGCCACCTCTTCTTTGAGGTTCGCCAGATAGACCTCATACGACTGCTGCAGCGCTTCGTTGTCATTCAGCATTTCGAGCACGGCGTTCTCTATCTCAGGTATCATAGGAACCGCGTATGCGGGCACGCGGAACTGTATACACACGCGGTCGTGCATCTGTACAGACAAGGTGTCCTTGGGGGATGACTTACGCTTGAAATCAATATAATCCGGCTTCTCGTCATGCTGCACATCCACCACGCGGTAGAGGCTAAAAGCCTGCGCCTGCTTGTAGCGCATGTACGGTGCGATCTTGGCATTCTCCGGCAACAGATAGCCGGACTGAAGCGGCGCAAAAGCCTCTTCGAACTGCTGCAAGGAAGCCCCGTTGATTAATGCGATGGCATTAACGCGATACTTGATATTATCCGGGCGCGTGTGATAGATAGCCGCACCGATAGCGAGGGCTACGACCGGAGCAACCAGCCACCAGTAGCGCCAAGTCAAACGGATCATCCGTACTATCACTTGCCAAGCGGTCCGGCAGGCACGACCTATGGCGTGAGCAATCGCCACGCATAAGTCCCAAAAATTCATCTCTCTATTCATAATCGTTCATTTATTTTCTTCTTATCCAAGCGAACGGGCTATGACGTTCTTCCGTTTTAGGTTCCTCAGCCGTCTGTGCGGGTTCTTCTTCCACGGATATAACCACCTCGTCGGCAGCCGTAGAAGAAACATGTTCGCGGGGTTGGGGAGCCGGTGCCACGCCTTCTTCGCGCAACGTGTCGCTCAGGTCAATGAGTTGCGCTTTCTCGTCCTCCATCGGTTTGGCTTGCTGCTGCGGATAATTGGCTTCAATAGCCTCGGAGATGGTCTTTTTGCCTTCCTCTTCATCCTCAGAGGGCAGTCCATCCACTTTGTATCCGGTCGCGATGACGGTGACGCGCACGTCCTCGCCGAGCGTCTCGTCGATAGAAGCACCCCATTGTACCTCAATATCATCGCCCACTTCCTGTACGAAATCGTTGATCTGGTCTATCTCCTCCATGACGATGGCGTGCTCGGTTGAGCAGTAGAACTGCAGCAGAATACGCTCAGCGCCGTGCACATCGTTGGTGTTCACGAGCGGCGAGTTGAGTGCATCGTTGATGGCGTTGGTTATACGGTGCTCACCCGACGCGCGACCGATGTTCATGATGGCCACTCCACCCTTACGGAGCGTGTTACGCACATCGGCAAAGTCGGTGTTGATGTATCCCGGTACGGTGATGATCTCCGCGATGGCACGCGCTGCGTTAGCTACGACGTCATCGGATTTGGAGAAGGCATTGAGCAGGTTCAGTTCCGGATAGATCTGCTTGAGTTTCTCGTTATTAATAATGAGGAGAGCATCCACATGTTTTGCCAAGCGAGCCACACCGGTCATAGCTTTCTCGATCTTCTTCTTGCCCTCAAAAGCAAAGGGGATAGTAACTATTCCGACGGTCAGAATACCCATTTCCTGTGCCACTTCAGCGACTACGGCCGAAGCACCGGTACCGGTACCGCCACCCATTCCGGCCGCGAGGAACAACATCTGTGTACCATCGTTCAAGGCCTCGCGAATATGGTCTCTACTCTCTTCCGCATACTGGCGCGCGGTCTCGGGATCACCTCCGGCACCCAAACCGGGGCCGAGTTGCAGTTTGCTCGGGACAGAGGATTTGATTAATACCTGGCGATCGGTATTACAAACGAGGAACGAGACATCTTTCAGTCCCTGACGATGCATGTAGTTGACTGCATTACATCCGCCACCGCCGACACCGATGACCTTGATAATACTATCTTCTGTTAAGCCTTCCAAAGGCAGTGTTAATAAATCGTCTTCCATATTAATGTTGAATGTTGAATGTTGAAAGTTTAATGTTTAATGGTTATTGTCTTATTCTTGGTCGATAAACATATCGAGTGTGCTCTCTTTGACGCGGTCGAAGAATCCGGGTTTGCGCACCAGTTGGTTCTTGTGGCAATCGCGGTAATCTTGTCCGAGGAGGATGGTACCGACGAGCGAGGTGTATTGGGGCGAGAGGTATTTGTCCTCGGTGTCTCGGTGCAGGAGCAGGTTATGTGCTCCATACTGCACGTTGAGCGAAGTCTGGGACTGGACATACTCCGCCATTCCTTGCAGCATACTACCTCCGCCGGTGATGTACAAGGTCGGTACGCGGCCTTCCACTTTCTTCAGTTCCTCAAGTAGCGGCGCTAATATCTCCTGCAGTTTGAGTTCGATAGCTCCCGCCAATTCGTTAGACGCAATGATCATGTCTCCACCTATCTCGGGCGAAGCGGGCACGCGGAGTCGAATAGGTTTGGTGACGAGGTCAGGGGATGCGAAGCCGAATTTTTTCTTCAGCACCTCTGCCGTCGCAAAGCTCATTCCCTGCTGCTCCAACATACGTGTGATGTGATAACCGCCTTTGGGTACCACTTTGTTAATCAAATATTGTCCGCCTTTGTAGGCTGTGAGACTGGTTGTCTGCGCCCCAAAATCAATAACGGCGCAGCCGTTGGTCAGTACGTGGTTGCCGTCGCAGGTTGCGAAAGCAGAGAGCAGACACTCGGGACGCACGAAGGCGTGCTCGATGCTACGGCCGGCTTGCGAGAACGATTTCTGCAGCTGCTGATCGATGGTCTTACGACCATAGAACGCGATGTAATGCGCTTCGACTAAGGCTGCACGCTGTTCGGGAGAAGGTAACTCATCCTGCTCCACTCCGTCCAGTTTGAAAAAACTGGGCACCAGTCCGAGGACTGCCACTTCGGGGTTGCGCAATTCGATTTTCTCTTTGCACTCCTGCTCCATCTCATCGAGCAGCGCCTGACTGATCTCTTTCTTACGCGCCTGGTCGCGTTTGGAATGCACCGCTACGATCTGCATAGACTGGCCACCAACAGAGATGAA
>JAFPNK010000042.1 GCA_017401985.1 Paludibacteraceae bacterium
CGAACGGTCCAAGGCTAAAGCGAAAGACTCTTTAGCGACCTATATCGTGAACCCGTACGAAGGTAAACCGGCGCAGCGGGCGGGCTTGATGGCGGGCGACCGTATCCTGTCGGTAGATGGCGAGAAGACGCAAGGTATGACGGTCAGCGAAGTGAGCAATCATCTGCGCGGTGTACCGGGGACGAGTGTGGTGCTGGAGATCGAACGCGAAGGGGAACCCAAACCCTTCAAGGTCTCGATCGAGCGGGAAGATATTCATCTGGATCCGGTGAGTTACTACACCGTGATCGAGGCGGACAGTCTGTCCACACCGGTAGGTTACATCGCTTTCAGCGAGTTCACCGAGGGTTCGGCACAAGCGCTGTCGAACGCTTTGGACGAGCTCTATTATAACCGCAATGCGCGTAAGCTCATTCTGGACCTGCGCGGGAACGGCGGAGGTATCGTGGACGAGGCGCTGCAGATCGTGAACCTGTTTGTGGAGGCGGGTCAGGTGATCGTAGAGACGAGGGGTAAGACCGCGCGCAGTAACAGTGTCTATAAGACGCGCAATAACCCGCGCTACAAAGACTTACCGCTCGTTGTACTCGTGGACAAACACTCGGCGTCTGCCAGCGAGATCGTCTCTGGGGCATTGCAAGACCTCAAACGGGCAACCTTGATCGGACAACGTACGTTTGGTAAGGGTCTGGTGCAGAACGTGCGCAGTGTAGCGTACGGCGGACATATCAAAGTGACGACCAGTAAGTATTACTTACCTTCGGGACGCTGCATCCAAGCGATCGATTACAGCGAGCGGCAGAAAGGGCATGAACTCAAGAAAGACACGGCAGGCGGTATCTTACCGGACATCGTGCTGTCCGATTCGAACAAAGTGGATATATCCTATACGCTGTATGTGAATAACTATTTCTTCGACTACGCGACCCGCTATCGTCGTCTGCATGACAGCATTGCCACACCGGAGAGCTTCGAGTTGACGGACGAGGATATCGAAGACTTCTGCAAGTTCCTCGATGAGCGCAAATTCAAATACGAGACGGAGACAGGCAAGTTCTTCGCCGACATGCTGAAGATGGCAAAGCACGAAGACATTGACTCTACCACCCTCGCGCAGTTAGAAGCTCTCGAACCTATGCTCACGCCGGATTTCCGCGAAGCCATAGAACGCAACAAGGACGAAGTAAAAGAAATGCTTGGCTCCGAGATAGTATTGCGTTATTACTACCAACGAGGCCAAGCAGCTTATAACCTGCGCTTTGATGACGAAATCAAGCGCGCATTAAGCGAATTAAAATAACTACTTTACTTCCTGTCCTGTCAAGGTATATACTTTTTCCCCACGAAGGATGAAGATATGCCCGTCTATTATGACTTTATGAGTCTGTAATGCCGGGTCACCGGTGATTTCATCTATACCGCTGGGTGCGTTTGTTCCCTTGGCATAAGTGCCGGACGTGAGCGAAATAGTAAAGGACGATACCTTCATTTCCGTTGTATTATCAGTAAAGGCAAGGTACGTATTTTCCTTGTAAGTCGTAATATCACCGGCTGTAAACCCAAAACTTCTCGGTCCGCGTTTACCATCCGTGCCTTCTCCCTCTTTGGACCATAGGCGTTGCTGCGCTGTACCTTCCTCTCCGTTAATATAGAGTTGGAACCAACGGCTATCGCTTATACTATAGACCTCCATGGAAACCGTTCCGGCAGAAGAAGCCGGTACAGGGAGATAGATAGAGTTCTGCGTCTTCTGGGTAGATAAACCGTCTGCCAATACCTTCATCGTATTACCGGTCCCTGGTTTGAAGAGCAGGTCGTTATCTATGACTTCTTCTGTAATCTTTTGCTCAGAGGTCACCACTCCTGCGAACGTCCATGTACATTGCGTGGAATCCGCATTAAATGTACGGACAGAATACTTGCCGGTAGTGGGTTCAGGCGTCGGATCGGGATCGGGATCAGGATCAGGATCGGGTTCCGGTTCGGGATCCGGATCAGGAATAATGGTACCACCCGTAATCTCCATCGTAGCATTCAGTTTGTTCATGCCGGTAGATGCATCCCATACATCCACATTGGCGAACCGTATTGAATATCGAGGGTCTGCAGCCAAGGATGGAGCTGCATCCGGCAGATGTAAAAAGAGTTGGTAGGTGCCATTCGGAACATCGGAAGGAATAGTGATTGTCTCATCTATCATCGTTACTACCCCGTTAGGTTTCCATCGACGTGGGTCGGATTGCAGGGGGATGGAATAACTCTTATTACCGTTCTTGAGGACGATATACACTTTACGCTCATTATAGAGCGGTGCATATCCGGCATTCTTAATCTTCAGTACCACGCGGGCTTCGCCTCCGGGATTAGCAGCCGAAGGGATCGTAGCGGTTGTCAGTTGATAGCGGTAACCCATCTTGCGATCCAGATTATCATAGATACCGGAGGAACGCCATTTGTCTGTCACATCGCGCGAATAACTATAGCCGCAGAAGGACCAATGATATTTGCTCATCTCGCTCTCGGCCTGTTTATATACCTGGCTTGCCAAAGAGCCCTCCACATTCGTCTCGCCGCCATTTGGCACATACAGGGTCTCATCCGCAATATACTGACGAAGAACAGGGTCATCATCAGGTCCGTCGCCATCACGTCCGTATGTTCCGTCATTCCCCCAATCCGCCAGGAACGCATCATTATGATGTCCAATACGGGCACGGATTGAACCCGAGAACGCCTCTTCGGAACTCAAAGGAACCTCATCGCCTAAATAACTTAGTTTGATAAGCGGATAACGAACCAGCAAGAAACGGTTGGACGGACAGGCATCTAACATAGCCTCCAAAACCTGACGACGGTTATTATTCAGTTTCTGCGTCTCATTCCCAAAATTTGAACTATAGTACCACTCGCCCCACTGGCCCACAAAACCGGTCTCCATCACATAGATTACATCGGAATTGGCAGCCAAATGAGGTTTTAACTGCTCAATATGCCGCTTCACCCATGTTAATTCCGCATCGTTTTTGGAATTCCAATCATAGGCAAAACGCAGCACGCACTTAAAGCCGTTGTCGCGAAGGATTTGCATGTCTTCTTCAAAGCCCTGCAGAATCTTATCCGACAGGTCTTTGGTCTTGTAATTGCCTAAATAATAGATCAGTACGGTGAGTGTTTGCTTACCAGCAAACTCCTCAAAATACCAATCCGCTTCGGGTTGGACCACGTGATTTTTCGTATCGGAGAGCATTGTTTCTCCACCTAACTCATCCGTAAAACCTCTTTCCGGATTCGGGAAGATTGTCTGGTCATCTGCCGTATAGGTAATGACGTTGGCGCTTGCAGACAAAACGAGCAAGCAGATTGCGAATAAGAAGGTTAAGCGTTTCATAAAAAAAGTATCTAAGGAACGATCAATGCATAAACGGGGCTAATTTCTTTTGAGCGAGAAAGAGCATCCAGTCCGGAGTGTGCTTCAACAGCGGCGTACTCAGCCAGTTGATGACACCCGGGGTGTCTGCTTTCTTTCCCCGAAACATCTTCTTCAACGCCCGCTTGACGAGTTTCTCCGGCGGTATGGACACTGTCAGAGCGACCGCCAGTTTGCGGAGGTTCGGCGCCAAGCCAAACAAGCCCGTATCTACGGCACCCGGCGCCATGACGGTAATACCGACGTTCTGCGGCTTGAGTTCGTACCAAATCGACTTCGAGAAGTTATAGATGAAGGACTTCGAGGCGTTGTAGGTCTGAATACCCGGCATCGCCATCCATGCCGACATCGAAC
>JAFPNK010000043.1 GCA_017401985.1 Paludibacteraceae bacterium
GGCGAGCTGAAGATCGTTCGTAAGAAAGCGTACAGCGACGGTCCGCGTGCGAAAGTGAACTGCTACGGTGCAGACGATGTGCGCGAAGGTGTAGCTATTCTGTGGCACGAGAACGTAGATGTTTCCATCACCGGTAACTCAACCAACCCGACCCGCTTCCAGCACCCCGTTGCAGGTACGTATAAGAAAGAGCGCGTACTCGCCGGCAAGCCGTACTTCAGCGTAGCTTCCGGTGGCGGTACAGGTCGTACCTTGCACCCGGATAACATGGCTGCAGGTCCTGCTTCCTACGGCATGACGGATACCCTCGGCCGCATGCACAGCGACGCTCAATTTGCAGGTTCGAGCTCTGTTCCGGCACACGTTGAGATGATGGGCTTCCTGGGTATCGGTAACAACCCGATGGTAGGATGTACCGTTGCTTGCGCAGTAAACGTAGCGCTGGCATTGAATAAGTAATTATTTTTCGTGGTCACGAGGTCACGTGATCTCGTGATCACGACAATTTTTTTAAAAAAAGGTATTAGTTATGCGAAAACTTCTTTTAGTCGCTGTTCTGGTTATAGCCAGCGTGATGGCTTATGCCGGTCCGCGTGCCATCGGTGGACGCCTGGGTGCGTTCAGCGGTGTGAGCTATGAGCACGCCATCGGTGAGAATAACATGTTCGAGGTTGAACTCGGTTATTCTATCGATGGTCAGTCTGATTTCTGGACCAAGTATGGTAGCACTACCACGCATTCACGTGGTTTTGGTTCGACCGTACAGGCAGCTGCTACCTACGACTGGATTGATCCGTTCGGCGCTACTTTCCCCGCTATGCCGAAAGGTGAGTGGCACTGGTACATGGGTGCAGGTTTGGCAGCCGGTTTCGGTTGGTACGGATACGCCTATGTTCCTTCCACCTACAGTTCTACCGGTATCGTCGGTAGTACCACCAACTGGGGCTTCGTGGCTCCGTGCGGTCGCATCGGCGTAGAGTACGATTTCTGGTTCCCGCTGCAACTCTCCATCGACTACCGCCCGACATTAGGTGTCGGCCTCTGGGAGAAGACCGGAACAAGTGGCGTACAAAGTGCTCTCTATTGGGAGATGACTTGTTTGGCACTCGGTGTTCGTTATAAATTCTAACGGCACTATTCTTTAGTAAAAGCGCGCATATCTTAAGATATGTGCGTTTTTTTGTGTTTTACGGCACAAAATACACAAAAAGTTTGCACATATAAAAAATTATTTGTACCTTTGTCGCGGAATAACCTTTTAAAACATATACGCATATGAGAAAAATTCTTCTTTCGCTACTGTTGGTAGCACTTTGTATGCCCGTTATGGCCGGAGCAAAGAAAAAAGCGGACAAGGACACTAATCAGTTCCGCTATGAGATCGAGTGTGCCGGCAATGCCATTCAAGGAACCTATTTGGTCAAAGTATGGACCTACAGTCGTAAAGCATCTGTGGCAGAGAACCAATGCCGCAAGAATGCCGTTCACGGTGTGATTTTCAAAGGATACGGAGGTGGTCAAGGTTGTGTATCGCAGCGCCCGATGGCCAACACTCCCGGTATAGAGACCCAATACAGAGACTACTTCGACAGTTTCTTTGCAGAGGGCGGTGAATTCCAGAAATATGCCTCCATCATGCCCGGCACTACCGAAGTGGTCAAAGTAGGCAAGAGTACAAAGTAGGCGTAGTGGTTAGCATTCGCAAAGACGACCTGCGCCGCGCACTCGAAGCTGCCGGAATCATCAAAGGCCTCAACTCAGGATTTTAAATAGTGAATAATTAATAATGAATATTTTATGAAGCGATTCTCAATCATATTAGCAGTCCTGGCGATGCTCAGCTTCGCAGGATGCGGTCCAAAGCGTTCGCAAGCTTTCTATACCGCACCGAGTCAGTTAATCAGTGCCAATTATGACGGTACTTACGTTATTCGCGTTCAAGTGCGCGCACGCAACGCCGCTATCGCCTTCACCGATGCGCAACGCAAAGCGGTAGAAGAAGTGATCTTCAGCGGAGTGAAATCCGCCACAGACGGTCAACCGGACTTGAAGCCCTTGTGCTTCGATATGAACGCCCGCGAGAAGAACGAGCAGTATTTCCGTGCGTTCTTCCAGGACAACGGCCCTTGGACACGTTACGCCGGCCTGATGGACAAACGACTCGGCACAACGCGTTACCAACGTACCGGCATGCAATCCGTAACCACCATCACCGTTTCGGTGGACCGCGATGCACTCCGTGACCGACTCATCAATGACGGCATCATCCCCGGAGGAGGAAGATATTAATAAACTTTTCGATATAACGATATAACGTTATAACGATATAACGACTACAAATTTATGAAAAAGTCAATATTTACTCTCGCATTGGCGCTGGTAGCGTTGGTAGCGAGCGCACAGATTAAGAAACCGGAACTGATGGTGGTTCCTTCGGACGTATGGTGTATTTCCAACGGTTATTACACCGAGGTGGAGAACATGGGTCTCACCACCAAAGTGCCCAACTACAAACAAGCATTGCAAGAGAACATGGGTCTCAAATTGGCTATCGCCAAGTTAAACGACCTGATGGCTGAGCGCCAGTTCCCGCTGCAGAGTCTCGAGCAAGCCATCAAGAACCTTGAGCAACAGAAGATGGAGGATAACATGACGGTCAGCAAGGCCGGCAACGAGTTAGCCGAGTCTCCGCTGGACGAAGTGGCACGTGTTGCTAAATGTGACATCATCCTCGAGCTCAGTTGGGAGATGAAAGACTTCGGCCCAAAGCATTCGGTCAGTTATATCCTTGAGGCGCGTGACGCCTACACCGGCAAATCCATCGGTGCGGCTTCCGGCACTGGCGCTCCGTCTATGACCGCAGACGTCGATGTACTGCTCGAAGAAGCGATCGTGGCGAACATGGATAACTTCAACAACCGTCTTCAAGAGCATTTCACAGAGATGCAGACCATCGGCCGCGAGATCACACTGGACATCAAGGTCTTTGCCAACAATGCTGCAGGCATCGATCTGGAGACTGAGTACAACGACGTTGAGCTGATTGATATCATTGACGCTTGGCTGCAACTCAACACGGTGCAAGGCCGTTACACGATGCCTTACGCCAGCGAGAACATGGCTTCCTTCACGCAAGTACGCATTCCGGTGTATGACGAGAGCGGACGTGCTATCGATGCCAACGGTTTTGCAAGACAACTGGCTAAGAAACTGAAAAAAGAGCCGTTCAATATTCCCTGCAAAGTGCTGGTAAAAGGTCTTGGACGCGCTGTAATCATTTTAGGAGAAAAATAATATGCAAAAGATTTTTTCAATAGTCATAGCAGCGCTGATAAGTGCTTCTATGTTCGCAGCAGAGACTGAATATCTGCCTATTTCCGTGTATGCTGCCGAGGATGTAGAACCGTTCCCGCAAGGAGCGAAAGCATTGGTGGAGAACAAATTGACACAACTCCTCACCCGTAACGGTGTCGCAGGACTCAATTATATGGGTCAGTTCGTGCTCACCGTCACCACCACTCCGCTGGACAAAGACGTCATCGCCGGTCCTCCTGCTAAGATTGCAGAGAAAATGGAACTCAATTTCTACATCGTCGATGCATATGCCAAGACCATCTTCTCTTCCACCAGCCTCACCGTACGCGGTCTGGGCGAGACGGAGAACAAGTGTTATCTCGATGCCCTGAATCGCATCCCGCTGCAGTCGCCTCAATTGGCACAGTTCGTTCGCGAAGGCAAGGAGAAAATCATTGCGTATTACAACCACGAGGCTGCACGCATGATTCAACAGGCACAAGCACTGGCAAGACAGAAAAAATACGATGAAGCATTGGCGTTAGTAGCGCTTATTCCTGCGCAGTGTGACCAGTACGAAGCTGCTTTGGCTGCTACCCTGGACATCTACCAGCAGTATATTGACAACGAGTGCAACCTCAACTTGGCTGCCGCTCGTCAAGCATGGGCTGCACAGCAAAACGCGGAAGGAGCCGCAGCTGCAGGTCAATACCTCGCACTCATCACGCCGGACGCCGGTTGCTACGATGAGGCCATGGCGCTCTACAATGAGATCAAAGCCAAAGTGCTGGAAGACTGGCAGTTTGAGATGAAACAATACCAGGACGGCGTGGATATTCAGAAACTGCAGATCGAAGCAGCCCGTCAGATCGGTATCGCTTACGGTAACAACCAACCGAACCAAACGACAAATATCGAGTTCCTGCGTACGTTGTTGTAATCACCAATGACCAGATGTAAATTATCACTCGTTGTTCTTTTGGCTTGCGTCACACTCATGACGCAAGCCCAGGAACAACTGTCTTATCGCCGCAACTCGTTGGCGATGCTGTTGGTGTACCATCCGGAGGACGAATTCGGCTATGAGATCTTCAAAGCCTTCGACTCACTTCCTATTCCGGACAAGTACGACGATCATAACATCAGCGGTCTTCGTATCATTGACAACAGCACGATTGAAGGCGTTCAGCGTCGCGAAACCGGATACTACAAAGCCACTTACGGCCACCAACTCACCGCGTCGGAGTTACAAGCCAACGCCCTCTTTACCGAGCAGCTGCTCAACGATAACGAGGTAGCGAAAAAGATGATCGCCAAATGGTTTGGTTTTGAAGGCACGTCGGTGGAAGATGCTACTTTCAATACCGAATTGATCCAGACGCGCGGACAATACAACGCCACGGACGTAGATGTAGCCTTGGCACTTCAGACCACACGAGGAGTGGCTACGCTCAGCGACGCCGGAGAGGAATTGCTCAACAACACCTTCGTGCTCGTCAATGACATCACGTATATCACCGCCGAACAGGAAGCCGCAGCCGCCAAAGTGGCGATGGGCGTCATCGGAGGTCTCCTCGATGCTTTTTCCGGAGGTAACTCAGGACGACAACTGGCTGACGCAGCCGGTAAGATTGCTGACAGTTTTACGGGATTCAAAGTCAAGACGCACTCCTATCTGTACCAATTAGAGTGGAACGATTCCGTAGCGGCTATCTTCTATCAATTCCACTATACCGCTACGCCAGACCCGGTCAAAGTGCAGGCTTTTTTAGACGACCATACCACCTACCGCCTCAAGTACGTCGCGCACGAGTATGAGTTCGACAAGAAATCCGTACTCAAAGGCCAGTATGCCCGAACCGAATTAGTACGTACTATCTGCGCGCGATCAATGGATAAGAACATCGTGGCGCTCGCTAAGCAGTATGAGGACTTCAAAGTCAAGACCCCTGTCTTCCAAGTGCTCAGTAACGGCAGAGGTAAGATAGAAGGCTATGCGGCGAAGATAGGAATGAAAGAAGGGATAACGGAAGGCTCTAAATTCCAGGTCGTGCAACAGATACAAGACCCCGAAACAGGCAAAACGACCTATAAGTATATCGCAACCGTCAAAGCCAAGAAAGGCTGTATCTGGGACAACCGCTACAACGCGGTGCTGGAGCAAGACGAAGGAGCCTCACTGCCCTACACCACTTTTGTCAAAGTGTCAGGAGGCGAGATACTACCCGGTATGTTGCTCATCGAAGGCAAATACACCAAAGTGACTGAATAAACAAAAAAAGGCTCGTCCTCCCGACGAACCTCTTTCACTAATATAACAAACAATCTCTACTTTTGAATCACTTTTCCAGTGCTACACTTAAATAATCAAAAACCGTGCCAAACTTACACACACTGCTCATATCATTGCCGATGTTAATATGCTTTTTCTGGGGCATATTCTTTTTCATCCGCTGTTTTCAGCACAGCCAAGAGCCGCGTGTGCAATGGTCCATTCTGCTTTTTTACATTGCTGCTACCATCCTATACTTTGACCACTGGCTCTATTTCTCCGGCATCGTCAAGGTGTGGGGAGAATGGAGTTACGGTATTGTTAACCTGTGCGTATATCCTTTATATTATACGTACCTGCGCGCACTCACACGCGTGCATAAAGGTAAATACGAACTATTGATTCTCTTCGCTCCTGCCCTCATTGCTGTCTTCCTCTTCCCTATTGGTCGATACACGAACCTGCTTACGGATAGCACCACTTTCCTTATCATCCGCATCTGCTTCACGAGCCAAGTGCTTTGGGTACTGATTCGCGGTTACCGCTTGCTGCTCCGGACCATCAAACGAATGGATGACACCTACTCAGATGACCGCAGCCGCTTATTGCACCCCACGCGCATTTCACTCGTGCTCTTCGGAGCAACAGCCATCGTCTCTATGGTGCTTAATTTCCTCGGACGCGACCACTTTGCAAAGGGAGCACCGGTAGCAGTACCGGCGATCGTCATGTCCATCCTACTCTACGGACTCGGATTCATTGCCGCGCACACAACCTTGCCAAAGGAAACGGTTGCACCGGCAGAAGAGGAAGGACATAACGAAGAAGCAACTACCGAAGAGACTGATGAACTCATGTATAAGATAGCCACTGCGATGCGCGAACAGAAATTGTATGCCGACCCGCGCCTCACTATTCAAGATCTCGCGACGGCTGTCAACAGCAACCGCACCTATGTCTCCAAATGCATCAACCGCAGTACGGGTTTCAGTTTCTCACAATATGTAGCCCGCTACCGCGTGGAGAATGCGCAAAGCATTCTTCGTGATCCGCAGTACAAAAATGACCATGAGGCCATAGCCGCAGCCATCGCACTCAGTGGCTTCTCGTCTGACCAGAATTTCTACCGCGTCTTCAAAGAAATAACCGGAAAAACACCTGTTCTTTTCCGCAAAAATTCATAATTTGTACGAATTGTGAATAAATTTGTACGATTTGCGAATGCTTTTTCTTAAAAAAGCAGTACTTTTGTGCGCAAAATCGTATGAATATGAAAAAGATTCTCTTTTTACTGGGCGTTGTTTTCGCGACTTTCTCTGCGACGAAAGCGCAAGACTTCATCGAGTGCATGCCGATGTTCTCCGAAACGGAGTATCTATACACCGGTGATTCTATCAAACCGGAGTTTATCTGGACCAGTTGGGACGAAGAAACCGAATGTCCCGATTTAGTGGAAGGTGTAGACTACACCGTACAATGGTTTGACAATGTAGAACCGGGGTGGGCTTATGTGTGGATTGAATGCATCGGTAGCTACACGGGTAGTTTCCAGGCTTCGTTCCAAATCACCCAACCCACTGTTTCGGATGAACTGGATGAGACGGAAGCGGCATTGCTGCTGTCTATTCAGCAAACCTTAAGTCGGGCACTCACTGGGGAAGTGACGATAGAGGACGGACACGTGACCGCTTTTGATTTCTCGCAGGATTACGAAGACCTCCCCCTCAGCATCGTTCCGGAATTATTCAAGTTCCCTTACTTGGAGACTATCAGTATTGCAGGGAAAGGTCTGAACGGAGATATAGAGCAACTCGCAGATCCGCAGCATATTGCGTGTGCCGGTAGTCTGACCGGATTGTATATCAGTGACAATCAGTTGTCAGGAAACATCGGTGCGTTTGCCTCACACTTCCCGAACCTGACTACGTTGATGGCTTCGAATAACCGGTTGACCGATCTGCATCCGATGATTTCACCCAACGTAACTTCGTTAGAGTTATATTATCAGACTTGGGACGAACCGAT
The DNA here is from genome assembly GCA_017401985.1 of Paludibacteraceae bacterium. GTDB lineage: Bacteria > Bacteroidota > Bacteroidia > Bacteroidales > Paludibacteraceae > Colicola. Next base: position 7,592 of record JAFPNK010000043.1, read on the forward strand.
TACGCTCGACATCCAAAATCGGATGACGTTGACGGATGTGATTGCTGCGTTGCCGGAAATCCTGACGTACAATCACGGAGCACAGACCTACGGAACGAGCCTCGAATGGAGCATCGGTTATCCGTACAGTGCCGGATTTAATCTAATGCCTTATGAAGAGGATGAACAGACCTATATCGGAGTGTACTCCGTGGGCTGGGATCGGCTTATTCTCACCGATCACGACACGATACACATCTCGAATAGTTCCTCCACCAGTGCCGATTGTCCGTTCAGACTGTTCTACCGTATGGCGGATGTGAACTTCAGCGGCACGATAGACGTAACGGATTTGCAGGCCTTAATCAATGAAGTTACGTTAAATACATATTTCAACCCGATTAACTCGAATGCAGCGGACCTGTACCCGGATTCGGTCATCAATGTGCAGGATATTGTACGGATGGTAGATACGTTGCTGATGCACGAAGTGCCGGTAGTGTTCGAGGCGCCGCGTCGTGCAGCAACAAGTACCGCGACCGCCGAAGCGGAACTTTACTGGCTCAACGGCGACCTGCATGTACGTAGCGACAAAGGCATTGCGGCATTGCAAATGACGATCGCCACCGAAGGAACGATCGAATGGCGCTTGGGCAATGAGTGGATTCCCACCCAAGCCGCAGCCAACGACGGATTCAATGCCGTCGTCTATTCCTTATCCGGAGTAACGATTCCGGCTGAGACGGATGTGATCATCGCGCATTGCACGGACGACGCAAGTCTCCGCTACGCATCGCTGTCGGATGCACAAGCCAAACCGATACGCGTGCAGTTAAGTGCAAAAGCACCCACTGGTTTGGATGAAAATGGCCAAATGAGAAAATGTGAAAATGAGAAAATAATCCGGGACGGTCAACTCATCATCATTCGCGATAACAAGATGTATAACGCACAAGGAATCGAACTATGAAAGCAATCAAATCTATATTCGGATTAGTAGCCTGCTTGGCGCTGTCCTTCAGTACGTTTGCGCAGAACACCCTTCAAGTGCCGGATATTCACATTCAGCCGGAGAAGACGGTGATGCTGCCCGTTGAGTTGACTAACTCACAAGCCATCGTAGCGGTGCAGTTTGAGATAACGGTGCCCCAAGGAGCACAGTTATGGTACAACGAAGCACCTACCTTATCCGAGCGTGCCACCGACCACCGGGCGTCCATCAGTTACGTGGAAGGCAATACGTATTCGGTCATGGTTTTCTCCCCCTCCAACGAAGCCTTCTTAGGGCATGTCGGCCAGTTGATGAGTATTGGTTTTTATTCGGGAAGTGAAGTGACGGAAGGAGAGGTGTATGACATCCAACTGTCCAAAGTGGTATTAGCCGTTCGCGATGGAAGTAACGCAATGACCGATTGGACGAACGGTAAGATGTATATCGAGAACTCGCCTGACCTGACCGTTCGCAATATACAGGTCAATAAGACCGATTACATGCCCGGCGAACAGATCACAGTGAGTTGGGTGGCGGAGAACATAGGCGGTAACGACCTGTTGTCGGGTTGGACTGCGAACGTCAGTCTGGTCAACGACAACCAGACAGAGCGTTATGTCGGTTCGTTCCGCAGAGACTTGGTTGGCGGTTCTCTGGCGCCGAATGCAACGATTAACGAATCGGTTACATTAACCCTGCCGAACGTGTTAGGCTTAGATGGAGAAGCGCGTGTGCGTGTCGAACTGAGTGCAGACAATGAGTCCGGGGAGACCTCCGAACATACAGCCAATAACGTGGCTACATTGGAAAACACCGTGAACATCGGTAAGAAACTCTTTGCAGAAATACCGGATCGAATTGAAGAGACCAATCATACTGAGTATATCTACCTGTCCCGCAGCGGTAACACGAGTGCAGAAGAATCGGTGGAGGTCAGTGTAGGCGACGCGCGTCTGTCGATCAGTTCGCCGGTGCTGTTTGCCTCCGGTATATCCACCGTGTATGTGCCGATGGAGGTTCACGCCAACGGCGAAGTGGATGAAGACAGTCTGACGACGATGCACATAACGTCCGACGTATACAATGCCATCCACCACGTGATTCGTATCATCGACGATGCATTGCCTGTTCTGCACCTCCAATGCGACAGCACGCAAGTGACGGAAGGATCGTCGTTTGACATCACACTCAGCGTGGATAAGGCCCCGACACAGAACATGACTTTCGCCGTCGTTTGTTCGCATAGCGACCGGTTCCAGTTCCCGCAGACGATTAAGATTCCGGCAGGAGAGACATCGGCAACGATGCATATCAAGGCGATAGCTAATACGACGGTTGAACCGCAGCAGGTAGAGGCAGTGTTCGAACTGCTCAACGTGCACTACAGTCCTGCTCGAACGACGATTATATTGCTGGACGACGACATGCCGGAGTTCAGTTTCGAACTCAGTCCGCTGACAGTGACCGAGTCGTCCGGTACGCAGGCTATATCGGGTTACCTGACCCGTGAGACCCTCTTCGACCGCGAGATCATTTTCCGGCTCTCGGATGATAGTAACGATCGTTTGACCTATTCGACCTATGAGATCACCTTGCCGAAGAACGCCCGTTCGGCTCGCTTCACCTTGGGTGTGGTGGATAACCAAGACGTGGATACAACGCTCGATGTAGCGGTGACAGCCTCTGTGCTGATGCCGTACTGTTGGTGTCCTGACACGTCGGCTGCCGGTTCCCGCACGCAGATCATTCACGTGCTGGACGATGACGGACCGGCTCTTCGTCTGAGCACCAACTCGACGATGCTGCTTGAAGGGGATGATGAAGGCGTAGCACTGACCGTGACGCGTAACACCGCGCCGGAAGGAGCGTTGACCGTAACCCTCTCGGCGGATAACGAGAGCGGTTTGATCTTTGCCCATAGTGTGACCATACCGGACGGCGAGAAGAGTGCGACCGTGACCGTTCGGGCACAAGCGAATGATATCTCCGGTGACGGACGCACGATCGCTTTCATGGCGCAAGCCGAAGGCTATAGCATGGGTTCGACCTGGTTGTTATTGACCGACCAAACCCTGCCCGATGCACAGATATGCACGATCTCAACTGACACAGCAGCCGCCGTAGCCGGCGAACAGGAGATGCAGCTATCCATCGTCGTTTGTAACCGCGGTGTAGCCGATCTGCCCGCCGGTACGATGGTGAAGGTCTACATCCAGGGAGACGACCGTACCTGGGTGCTCCAGACGATGGAGGCGATCGCGCCCAAACAGCAAGATACCCTCTCGCGTGCCATCAAACTGCCGGCTAAACCCGGTACGTACGAGTTATACGCCGTAGTAAACGAGACACGCCGCATAGAGGAATTGCTCTATACGAACAACACCTCCGAGACGCTGAGTCTGGTAGCACTCCCGCCGTTCGGTGCGACGATGCAAACGGACAAAGCGGTATATACCCCGAATCAGATGATGCATATAACCGGTCAACTGACCGGAACGGACATCGCCAACCGGACGATCGAGTTCTATGCGCTCAACTACGACCGGCGTTATACGCAATCCGTGGAGACGAACGCAGACGGCAGTTTTGCCTTGGATTACCTGCCACAGATCGGTCTGAGCGGTCATTTCGCATTAGGTGTCTGCAAACCGGGTTCCAAGGACGACCGGGAGATAATCGGCGTAGAGGTGTACGGTCTGCGTGCGGCAGCCCATATGAACTGCTACCCGATCGTGGATGTCGTCTACACCGATGCATTGCTCGTAACGAACACGGCATCGTCTGCGCTGCATAACGTTACGGCACATGTCGATCCGACGAGCGAACTGAGTAGCATCGTTACCCTCTCCTTTGAACCGATAGACCTGGAAGGCAACGAATCGAAATATATCCCGTTCAGCATGAACGTGAGCGAAGCGTCCACCGGTGACGACTGGATTCCGCTGCCAATCATCCTCACGTCCGACGAAGGCGTGGAAGTAACGGAACATCTCTATTACTATGCCCGTATTGCGCGCGCTCAGCTCTCCGTTCATGTCAAAGGCGACGGACTCAATACGTCCATTACCGAAGGTACGACACGCGATGTGACCATCGAGATACTGAACGAAGGAGCCGGCGCAACAGGCGATATCACGTTCGCTTTACCGCCGTATATCACGACCGTGACGCCAAGTACGATGGCTTCGCTCAAGTCCAGCCAATCGACCGAAGCGACGCTGCGTATCGTGCCCGACGAGAGTTTCCAACTCAATATGCCGATCGAGGGACAGTTGGGTGTCAACTGCACCAACGGCAACGGCGTAGCCGTTCCGTACCGCATCGAGATGGTATCCGGTTCGACGGGTACACTGACCGTCGATGTGTGCGACCAATATACCTATTATACCGACGAGGCACCACATGTACAGGGCGCTTCGGTTGTTGTCCTCCATCCGGCTACCGGCGTCGTGCTGGCGCAAGGTACCACCGGCGCAGACGGTCATTACACCGTTGAACTGAACGCCGGCTACTACGAAGTGACGGCCACCGCAGACAAGCACGACTCCAAGACCATCACCGTGCTCGTCAGCCCAGACCGCGATAACCTTAAGGTGTTCAACCTCAATATCTCTGCTGTCACCGTCGATTGGCGGGTAGAGGAGACCGAGGTGGACGATGAGTATGAGATCGTATCTACCGTGACCTATGAGACCAATGTACCGATGCCGGTAGTCATCATGGAGATGAGTCAGGACACCATTCCTGTCGATTCGATGCGCGAGTGCGAGCAGATGATCATCTACGCCAAGATCTACAACAAAGGTCTGATTCGTGCCGATGAGGTGACCTACAGTATACCGATTGATGATGAAGAACTGCTATTTGAACCCTTGGCCTATAATTACCCGTTCTCATTAGCTGCGCAAGACAGCGTCATTATTCCTATCCGCGTCACCAAATACGGCGA
>JAFPNK010000044.1 GCA_017401985.1 Paludibacteraceae bacterium
CGTATGAAACGCAAAGCGTACGCTGCGATGGCTCCCGGTTTGGCGTATTATGGCGACCATGTGGAGTTGACTGATGGCGGTAAGGATTTTGCTTCGCAGATCGGTACGGGTTCGGTTATCGGAACCAAGTTCACTTATCCGGAGGATAATCCCGATTGGACAGAAGGCCCGTTCAAACTGACGCCGGAGAAAGAGGCGCTGATCAAAAAATGGGTGAAGATATATAAGGAGAACAACCTGGCGCGCGGTGAGTACCTGAACCTCTACACATGGGGATACGACTATCCGGAGGCACACGTCATTCGTCAGAACGATGCGATGTACTACGCATTCTATATTGACAATGACCCGGCTTACGAGGGTACATTGGAGTTGCGCGGACTGGATGCAAGCAAGACCTATAAGGCGATTGAATATACAGCGGATGAACCGCGTGAGTTTGAGGTGAGCGGAGCGAATCCGGTGATTGAGGCGAATTTCGAGCGGAGTTATCTGCTGAAAGTAGTGGAGCAATAACAAACAATCATTTAACCAAATAACTAATTTTATGAAACGAATCCAAACAATCTTTCTCTGCCTGACGTTGGCGGTCGCAGCTTTTGCTGACATCCACGTGAAAGGTAAGGTGATCGACGCCGATGGTGCTGAACCGATGATTGGTGTAAGTGTATTGGTAAAAGGATCGTCAACCGGTACGGTAACCGATTTTGACGGTAATTTTGAACTCACAGTGCCCGACAAAGCAACGCTGCAATTGTCGTACATCGGCTACAAGACGGTTGAGTTGCGTGCTGTTCCCAACATGCAGATCATCATGGAGTCGGATGCACAGATGTTGCAAGAAGTAGTCTCCTTGGGTTATTCGGCCGTTCGTCGTGCTGAATTGAGTTCCGCTGTCGTTACAGTGACGGCAGACGAGTTGACCGACGTGACGACCAGTGACCTTGGTAACATGCTTCAAGGTAAGGTAGCGGGTGTGCAAGTAAGCAACGCGGGTGGTCAACCGGGTGATGCTGCGCAGATCCGTATCCGTGGTACAGGTTCTATTAACGCAGGTTCCGCTCCTATCTACATCGTGGACGGTGTGATGGGCGGCGCATTCAACCCGAACGATGTAGAGACTATCTCTGTATTGAAAGACGCCGGTTCTACCGGTATCTATGGTGCACAAGGTGCAGGTGGTGTTATCGTTGTAACCACCAAGAGTGGTAAGAAAGGTGACAAAGTGCATGTGGATGTGAAAGCGACTGCCGGTGCCAAGCAGGCTCTGTTCGGTAACTACCGCATGATGAACTCCGCTGAGTTGTATAATTTCCACAGCCAGCTCTTCTCACCGACCGTATTCAAACTGACATATCCGGAGAGCTTGTTGGATCAGGACTGGAATTGGCAGAACGAGTTCTTCCGCACCGGTTCTGTACAAAACTACAATGTGGCTGTTCACGGCGGTTCAGAGCACGTAGGATACTATGTATCGCTCGATTACTTCGGTGAGCAAGGTACATTGAAAACGACAGGTATGCAGAAGGTGACGGGTCACGCTTCGTTGAAGGCAGACATCACCAAATGGTTGGATATGAATATCAAGGTGGACTTCAGCAAGTCGAGTGTGGACTATGCATCCAGTTGGACGATGCTTGGTGACGCCTTCTTTAAGATGCCGTGGGACTGCCCGTACGAGTATGACGCGGCAGGAAACCTGACGGACAAATATGTGATGATCACCAACGGTAAGCGTCCGGATAACGGTGCTAAGTGGTGGAGCCAAGAGACTTGGAACTCGCTGCACGGTACACAGTATAACTATGCTAAGTCGGAAAACTTCGATTTCGCAGGTGTGCTCCAGTTGAATGTACATTTCACGGATTGGTTGCACTTCACGACGACGAATACCTTCGGTGCCGGTCACTGGCTGTCTTCGGAGTATGTAGATCCGCGTACGTATAGTACTTCGTATCAGAATGGTTACCTGGGCAAGAGTGCCGGTCATAGCAAATCTTTCGGTACCACTAATATACTGAAAGGTAGTTATCAGTGGGATCAACACAGCTTCAATGCAATGGTGGGCCAGGAGTTCAGTATCTGGCAGTCAGAGTACTTGAGTGCTTCGGGTATCGGTATGCCGAACGGTGTGCAGGCCTTGAACTCCACCTCTCCGTTAGCTAACGGCGGTTATATCATGCCGGGTAAGGGTTGGGCTGCTTTCGTTCAGGCCAGCTACGATTACGGCAAACGTTACTTCATTACTGCTACTTATCGTGCAGAGGGTAGTTCCGCATTCGGTAAGAACCACCGTACCGGTCACTTCCCGTCTGTAGCAGCCAGCTGGTTGATCAGCAATGAGGAGTTTATGCAGGGTCAGGATGCTGTTTCGTTCTTGAAACTGCGTGCAAGTTACGGTATCACGGGTAACAGTGACATCCCGGCTTATCAGTACCTGTCAACTTATTCGCTCAGCGCATTGTATCAGAACGCGGTAGCTGCGAGCCCGAGCCGTTTGGCTAACCCCGATCTGCATTGGGAGACTGCTTATATGGCAGCTGTCGGTGTAGACCTGCAGTTCATCAAACGTATCGATATGTCTATCGACCTCTATCAGACGGACAACACCGGTCTGTTGCTCTATGTTCCGCAACCGCCTTCAAGTGGTTTCTATGAGGTAATGAAGAACGCCGGTTCGGTTCGTAACCGCGGTATCGAGTTCAGTGTTGACGCAAACGTTATCAATTTGAACGGTTGGCGTTGGGATGTTGGCTTCAACATCGGTTTCAACCAGAACCGCGTAACTGAATTGCCGAATCATGAGGCATTCCTACAAACCGCTTCGTCTGTTAACCAGATCGTGACCGAAGGTCAGGATATTTACTCTTGGTACCTAAAAGAGTGGGCAGGTGTAGATCCTGCTAACGGCGATCCGCTGTGGTACTGCGTTGACGAGAATGGAGATTATATCCTCGACGCCGCGGGTAACAAGACTACCACGAACAATTACAACGGAACCAAGGCGCACATTGTAGGTAAAGCCACCCCGTTGTTCTCCGGCGGTTTGAGTACGCAGTTGAGTTGGAAGGGTATCTTCATTCATATGAACAGCAACTTCCAATACGGAAATATGATTTACAACTATACACGTCACTCCTCGGATGCCGATGGTGCTTATCTGGGTTATAACCAGCTTTCTCTTGAGAACAATACCCTCGGCTGGAGTCGCTGGACCACTCCGGGTCAAGAGGCAACTCACCCGAAGGCTACGTTGAACGGTAATAATAATGCCAACCAGATCTCGTCTCGTTATCTGGAGGACGGTTCGTACTTCCGTCTCAAGAACCTCACCGTTGGTTATGACTTCCCGTTGCAACTCATCAGCAAGGCGCACATGACCAAATGCCGCATCTATTTCTCGGCAGACAACCTGTTCACTGCATCTAAGTTCTCGGGTATGGACCCGGAAATCACGATGGAGAAATCGACTTATAGTCTTGCCGGCTTCTATTCGGAAAACTATCCTGTTGGACGTACTTTCCAAGGTGGTGTTGAGATCTCGTTCTAATGAATAATTAATAATGAATAATTAATATTTGTTATGAAAACAAAAGCATTATATTTAACTGTAGTATTGGGAGCAATGCTCGGTTTTAGCAGCTGCAACCTGGATACGTTTCCTTCGGATGAGTTGAACAGCGACCTGTTGCTGCAAGACGCCAAGGGTGCAGAGTACATCATGGATGGTTGCTACGCTGTCCTCAAGGATGAAGTCGACTTCCTCGGTTATGCGTCCGGTAACTGCTATGTTCGTCACTATTTCCAGTTGGCAGAGTTCCCGGCAGATAATATCTGTCTGTCTGCCCACACGACCGACCCGTTGTATGAGGCAACTGCGTACATGATGACCGATGGTCTGAAGAACGTAGGAACCCTCTGGATGGTGGGGTATAAAGTGATTTACATGACCAATACGGTCATTGAGACCTTGGATGAGTCCAATCCGGACAACAACCAGTTGCTCGGCGAGGCATACTTCATGCGAGGCTTGATGCACCTGCATATGGTAACCCTGTATGCACAGCCGTATTCGTTCGGTCGTGACAACCTGGGTGTACCTTTGCGTACTACCACCTCTTCGGAAGGTATTAAGCGTAATTCTGTAGGCGAGGTATATGACCAGATCGTAGCAGACTTGCGTAAGGGTGCTGACCTGATGAGCAGCAAGCCGCGTGTTGTCGGCAACGCCGGTTATCCGTGCAAAGAGGCTGCGCTCGGCGTGCTGAGCCGTGTGTACCTCTATATGGAGGAGTATGACAAGTGTATCGCTACCGTCGATGAGGCGCTCAACGGTGCAGCTCCGGCTTCTAAGTTGGACGCAGACTATGCGAATTATTTCAAGAATGCCAAGACATCGAACGAGACGCTCTTCTGCATTGTGCACGAGACTTCGGACGACCGCGGTCAGTCTTCTATCGGTTCGATGTATCTGAAAGATGGTATCGGTTGGGGTGAGATCTATCCGTCTGACCCGCTGATGTACCTGTACGAGCGTTATCCGATGGATGTGCGTTATACGGCTTATGTTCATCCGCAGTTCTCCGGCAAGACAGGTACGTATGTGTATGTTACTATTCCTGCCAGCGATACCGATCCGGAAGCTCCGCACATCAAGTATAAGACGACTTTGAAGGATGACGGTGCCGGTAACTACTCGTTCAAGGGTGCGGACGGCAACACGTATCCGATTGAGAAACGTATGGTGAATGGTGAGCGCGTTGCAGATCCCGCAGGTCCGTACTATGAGTATCACGCTAATTATATGGGCGAAGACTGTATGGTACGTATCAACGCTGACGTAACCCTTCGTACCGGTTATACGATTCCGATGGTCTTCATCAGCAAGTTCAGTTATCAGGACGGCAACCCGATGTTGAGTTCGCCGGTTCTCTGCCGCTGGGCTGAGGTTATTCTGAACCGTGCTGAGGCATATGCACGCACCGGTAAAGATGCAGAGGCAATCGATGACGTCAATGTCCTTCGTACCCGTGCAGGTATCCCAACCTACGCAACAGGTAATCTGTTGGGCTATGACAACGTGATCGATGCAGTCATGGACGAGCGCCGTATGGAGTTGGCATGGGAAGGTCACCGTCATTTCGATATGTGTCGTACCAAGCAGAAAATGGATCGCCGCTACGCCGGTGCACAACCGTTCAAGATTGTGGATCCGACTACTGAACCGCATATTATCTATCCTATCCCGAATAACGAGTGGACCGTTAGCGGTATCGAACAGAATCCGGGCTATTAATTCGCTTGGGCTAATACTTGTGTGATTCGCTGCTCAGCAGCTCAATTACACTACGTATTGCCCTACGCTCTCCCCAAAAATTGAAATTTTAGGGGACCCCAATAGAAACACCAATCAACATTATTTATTAACCAATTAAAAAACACAAAACATTATGAAAGCAAACAAATTTATGGCAGTTGTGCTTGCAGCGCTGACAGTAGGTTTCGTTGCATGTAAAAAAGATGAGCCGCAAGTTGACAAGCTGGCTTTGGACAAGACTGAGGTTTCCATCGCTGTTGGTGAAACCGTTCAACTGACCGCAAACCTGGAAGTTGCATGGGCTTCGAGCAATGAGGCTGTAGCAACCGTAGAAGCAGGTCTTGTAAAGGGTATTGCTGAAGGTGAGGCTAACATTATTGCAACGTATGGTAACGCTGACCAAACCGCTATGTGTAAGGTAACAGTAACCAAAGGTTCAACTCCTCCTGCAGAGATTCCTGAAATCGACGTAACCGATGGTTCGTTGGCTGACTGGGATGCACTGCCTGCAGAGTACGTTGTTTCGGCAGTTTGTCCGGAAGGCGCTGCTCTCCTTGGCTTGAAGAGTGTTAAAGTTTATGCTACCGAGATGTACATCAACATTCTCGTTGAGCCGAACATGGACGACATTCAGGATCTCTCTTGGGTTCCGTTCCACGTTTATCTCGACATCGACAACAGTGATGAGACCGGTGGTTATGGCGACGAGTTCACAGACGCTAACACGGACATCCTCTGCGAGACCGCTGTGTTCGCAGACGAACCGATTGCTTACAACCCTGCAGTATTCAAATGGTGGGGTGAAGTAGGTGGCTCCGGTTGGGAGTGGACTGATCCGGCGAACCCGGGTGATGAGAGCAACTTCTGGGGTGCTATCATCGGCGAAGGTCAACTTCCTGTTGGTAACAGCCAGTACGTAGATGGTAAGTTCGAGATTCAACTCCTCCGTGAGTTGCTCGGTACTGTTCATCCGATGAGCGAAGAGGCATTTGGTATCGGTTTCGACATCCAACAAAACTGGAGCTCTGTAGGTATCCTGCCGATTGGCGAAGACACCGAAGAGAATCCTGGTGGCCACGTAGCTAAACTGAAAGTTAGAATTTGCAAATAATCCGGATTTTGTAATTTTAACAAACAACACAAATTAAGCTTAATCAATGTTGATTGAAGGTGCCGGTGTGGTGGCACACCGCTCCACACCGGTACCGTTTTTTATCTTCCTTCGTTATGAGAAAATTATTCCCCATAGCACTATGTGCACTGCTCTTTGCAGCGTGCAATAACCCTGAACCTGAACAAGAACCGAAAGGTACAGAAATTACCTTTACCGAATCCGATTCCATTTTTGTGAACCCGGAGCGTGGTTTGCATGTACAAATCTATTATACGTCGGATGATTTGAATAAACATGCGACCGCTACCACTATTAACAAAAATCGCGATAGTGACGCCAAGCTGTCGCTTTATCTGCACTCCTATTATCTGACCGATTATATGGAGTCTGATATACCCCAAGAGTTCTTAGATCGCTTAGAAACGAACATGAATGCCCTGCGTGAAGGCGGTGCGAAAGCCGTACTGCGCTTCTCCTACAAATATAGCATGGATAACAAAGACAAGCCTTTCAACGCAAAACCTGAATGGATTCACCGTCATATTGACCAATTGACCCCGTATCTACAGAAACACGCGGATGTCATTTACTGCGTCCAATGCGGTTTCCTCGGTTCATGGGGCGAATGGTATTATACCGATAATGGTTATCGCATGAACCCCACCCGAGACGAAGATTATGAGATGCGTTGGGAAGTGTTAGAGCATATGCTTCGGGCACTACCCGAAGACCGTCAGGTGGCACTCCGTATTCCGGGTTACAAGCGCCGTTACCTCAAGATGCGCGGTGATACGTTGATGCAGCCGTTGACAGTTGCTGAGGCGTATAATGGTTCGTACAAAGCGCGTATCTGCGGACACAACGATTGTTTTGTTTCGTCCTCCAATGACGTCGGCACCTACATGAACGGAGACATAGACCGTAATTTCTGGGCGGAAGATTCCAAATATACTATTATGGGTGGTGAGACCTGCGAGAAAACATCGTATTCAAAAGGAACGAATGCGCTTAAGGAAATGCGTAAATTCCACTGGTCTTACATCAACCGTGATTACCGCGAAACGGTAACAAGTATGTGGCGTTCGGACGGTACGATGGATTCGATTTTACTATATATAGGTTATCGCCTGGTGCTGGATAAAGTGATAATCACTCCCAAACCCGTCTTCGAGCGTCCGTTTGAGATGTATTGCGTACTGCGCAATGTGGGTTTTGCTGCGCCGATGAACCCGCGTGACGTGGAACTGGTGTTCGTCAATGCGAACGACCCGAGCGAGAAACATGTGTTCAAGCAGGATGTGGATCCGCGTTTCTGGCTGCCGGAAGAGGAGCACAAGTTCACGCTCTCGTGTACGCTCACAAATTTCAAGGAAGGACAGTACAAAGTATATATCAACCTGCCGGATCCGTACGCATCGCTGCATGATGATCCGCGCTTCTCTATCCGTCTCGCCAACGAGAATATGTGGGAACCTGAAACAGGTTATAACTATATTACGACCATTAACGTAGGTGGTCTGCCGGATTAAATGAGAAAAATGAGAAAAATAGACAAATAGCTTTATGAAAAACAAATTGTGGCTTGTATTTATCCTCATCACGGTAGTGACTTGGGGTGTGTGGGGTGCCTTCTCGGGCTACCAAATCCAAAATGGTATTCCTGATACCGTAGTGTACATCTTATGGGCACTTTCGATGATCCCTTGTGCCATCGTCGCACTAATCATCAATAAAGGTAAGTTCCTCCACGATTGGAAATCCGCACTGCTCGGCTGTACGGTCGGTTTATTAGGTGCTGGCGGACAATTGGCGCTGTTCAAAGCACTCACATTCGGTCCGACGTATATCGTCTATCCGTTTATCTCGATGTCTCCGGTAATAGTGATTGCGTTGGCTGCTATCTTCCTCAAAGAGCGCGCTACCAAATGGCAAATAGCCGGAATCATCGTTGCATTGATTGCGATTCTTCTCCTTTCGTTGGAGTCCGACCAAAGTGCTACCGTTAAGAATATGGTGCTGATGATCGTATTGGCTTGTTTGGTGCTGATGGCTTGGGGTGTACAAGGATTCTTCATGAAGTTCGCCAATAACCACATGGATGCAGAGTCCATCTTCTGCTGGATGGCGCTTTCTGGACTTGTTCTGATTCCGGTGGCTTGGTACATGAACGGCGATGCCGCTACGTTCTTTGCACAAGAGAATATAGTGGGAACAAGTTTCGGTTGCTTCGGAATTCAGATTTTGAACTCTATCGGTGCGTTGACGCTCGTCTATGCGTACCGTCACGGTAAAGCCGTCATTGTGTCTCCGATGGAAGGTCTGTCACCGATGGTAACGGTACTGCTCTCTTTCGTGCTGGCATATGTGGTAGGTGCTCCGATTGATCCTACGTGGTCTCAGATCTCCGGTATCTGCTGCGCAGCCTTTGCAATGTACGCACTTTCGAAATAAAGGTATAAAAGATTGTAATAATGAAAAAGGTTTTATTTGGATTATTGACACTGGTCTGTGCAGTTGCTTGTCAAGCGGCTCCTCCGTTGGTGTATAACGGAGACACCTTAGCGTGGAACTATAGTTGGAAGAAAACGCAATGCGGTACGCTGAATATTGATAATAACATCATCGAGGTGTCCGGTATCGCTTGCTCGCGTGTCACACCCGGATATATCTGGATGCAGAGTGATGAAACCGTCAAGTATATCATCGCTACCGATGAGAAAGGCGAAGATCGCGCTTGTAAGGTAAAGTTCACCAAGTCCATCCGTTGGGACTGGGAAGATATGAGCGGCGGTGTGTACGAAGGTACCAACTATTTATTAATCGGTGCATTCGGCGATAACGAAGAGACTGACGGAAATTACTCTATCGTCTATTTCGAAGAACCGGCGATTGATCCGGTGAATACGCCGGAAGTGACAGTCACCCCGCAGCAGATCAAGTACGTTTATCCCGACGGAAAGAAGCACAATAATGAAGCGCTGATGTACGATAACCGCGAGAACATGATTTATATCATCACCAAGGTTTATTACGATGTATGTCAGGTCTTCCGCATTCCTTTCCGTCTCGATTACGGCGATGAGACGCAGACGCTGGAGTATGTATGCGACCTTGGTCAGAAATCCGATTTGGGTTCTGGTAGTAAGCCGTATAAGGGTTTCCACTTGGTTACGGCGGCAGATATTTCGCCGGACGGCAAGTATATCCTTATCAAGAACCACAATAATATTGTATCTACCTATTGTTGGGTGCTCTATTGGGTGCGTTATGACGGCGAGAGCGTAGCAGACGCCATTATGAACCGTCCTCCGCAGCCCATCAAAGCGTATAATACAACGGAGTGGCAAGGCGAAGCGATTTGCTGGCTCGACGACGACACGTTCTATACTACCTCAGACGCAGATCACGAGAATAATGACTCCAGCGATTACCCACCTATTTATAAGTTCACCCGCAAATGGGGTGAAGGCGTCGAAACGGTGCAGGCTCCTAACGAAAACCACCTAATTATGCAAGGCAATGTGGTTTATGTGCAGAGCCCTAACGGCCTCTATACATTGGATGGCAGACGCGTTCAATAAGTAAGAAAAACGTCCTTCGGGGCGTTTTTTTTTGCATATTTCAAAAAAAAGCAGTACCTTTGTGCGCAATTTGGAATTATGGCAAACAAAAGAAAGATTATCAACGACCCTGTTTTTGGGTTTTTGTCCATACCTAACGACCTGGTGTACGATGTGTTACAGCACCCGTACGTGCAGCGTCTGAACCGTATTCGTCAGTTAGGTCTGTCGTACCTGGTGTACCCGGGTGCAATGCACAGCCGCTTCGGGCATTCGCTCGGCGCAATGCACTTGATGCAAGAGGCCATTCGGTCGCTGCGGCTCAAGGATGTGCCCATTACCGAGGAGGAAGAGACGGCGGCAATGATCGCTATTTTGCTGCATGACATCGGCCACGGCCCGTTCTCCCATGTGCTGGAGCACACGCTCGTCGAAGGCGTGACGCACGAGGATATATCGCTGCTCATGATGGAGCGAATCAATGAAGATCTCAACGGGGCGCTCGACACCGCTATCGCTATCTTCAAGAACGAGTACCCGAAGCATTTCCTCCATCAGCTCATTAGTAGCCAGTTGGATGTTGATCGCATGGATTATCTCTGTCGCGATTCGTTCTTCACCGGTGTGCAGGAAGGCCGTGTGGCCAGTGAGCGTCTGCTTAAGATGCTTGATGTGCGCGATGACCGCTTGGTGGTGCAAGTCAAAGGAATATACTCCGTGGAGAAGTTCCTCGTGGCTCGCCGACTCATGTATTGGCAGGTGTATCTGCACAAGACGTCCGTCGCTGCTGAGCAACATCTGATTAAGATCCTTTCGCGCGCTAAAGAACTCGCCCGCTCACCGCTAACCGATAACCGCTCACCGTTATTCTGCTCTCCTGCCCTGAAATATTTCCTTTATCAAACGGTAACATTTGAAATGTTCGGTACCCACAGCGAGGCGTTGGAGCAATATGCGCTGCTCGATGATAACGACGTGCTCTGTGCCATCAAGGCGTGGATCTCGTCCGAAGACAAAGTGCTCAGTGCGCTCAGCCGCAGTTTCATTGACCGGCAGTTGTTCCGTGGTGAGTTATTGAATGAACCCCTGACAGAGGCTCAGAAAGCCGCGTTGAATAAAGAGTACGCCTCTGCATTAGGCGTCTCCGAAAAAGAGGCGGAGTATATGTGGTCGGAACATGTGTCCACCAGTAACACCTATTCAGAAAAGGCCGATTCCATCGATATTTTATACTCCGATGGTACGGTGCGCGATATAGCAAATGCAAGTGAGATTCTCGACCTCGAAGCCCTCACCCGCAAGCCGACGAAGCGATATTTATTCAAATATAGAATGTGATGGAGTTTAGCGCAGGACAAATAGCAGCCTTGTTAGGAGGCAAACTGATAGGCAACGCGAACGCGATGGTGAGTGACGTTTCGCCGATAGAATCGGCACAATCACGTCATTTGTCATTCATTACGGACGAGAAATACTTGCCGTATTTGGAGAAAACCCAAGCGGGTGCTGTGTTAGTGTCGAAAGGCTTAGTGAATGAGGGGATTAGCGGATTAATGGCGCGCTTCGAAGAATCCCAACAAGCTGTCATCCTTGTGGAGAACGCCCGCGGCGCTATGGGGCAGTTGCTGCAACTGGTTTCCAAGGCGATGAATCCGCGCAAACAAGGCATCGAGCAGCCGTGTTGCATTGCGGACGGAGTGACCATTCCCGAAGATGCGTACATCGGTGCATTCGCGTACATAGGCCGCAATGTGCAACTGGGGGCAGGTGTGCAGATATATCCGAATGTCTATATCGGCGACAATGTGACGATCGGCGAGAACACCATTCTCTATGCCGGCGTTAAGGTCTATGCCCATTCGGTCATCGGCTCCGATTGTATCCTGCATGCGGGTGTGATAATCGGCTCGGACGGTTTTGGCTTTGAACCCGATGCACAAGGCGTCAATCAGAAGATCCCGCAGATAGGCAACGTGATCATCGAAGATGATGTCGAGATAGGAGCTAACACGACCATCGACCGCGCAATGATGGGTTCGACCATTATTCGCCGCAACGTGAAGATAGATAATCTCGTTCAAATCGCGCATAATGTGGAGGTGGGCGAATCGACATTCCTCTGCGCGCAAGCAGGCATCGCCGGTAGCAGTAAGGTGGGCAAGCACTGTATTCTCACCGGTCAGGTGGGCGTGGCAGGGCACATTGAAATAACCGATAATTGTATCTTCGGCGCGCAGTCCGGTGTGGCAGGAAACATCCGCAAACCCGGTACTTATATGGGTTCGCCGGCTATCGATGCTTCCATCTGGCGCCGTTCGGTAGTACGATTCAAACAATCAGGACAGCAATGAAACAGCATACATTAAAATCCAGTTTTACCCTCAGCTCGGTCGGTTTGCATACCGGTCTGCACGTAACGGCCACTTTCCATCCGGCACCGGAGAACACCGGCGTGTGTCTGCGCCGCGTGGACTTGCCTAAACAACCGTGCCATCAGGCTTTGGCAGACTACGTGTCGGGTACCGAACGGGGTACCGTGCTGGAGCGAGGCAAATGGAAGATATCGACCGTAGAACACGCGCTGAGTGCGTTGTATGCCTTAGGAGTGGACAACTGCATCATTGATGTTGATGCACCCGAGATACCGATTCTGGACGGTAGCGCCCTGCCTTTCGTGCGCGAGATACAACGCGTCGGACTGGAAGAACAAAATGCGGAGCAGCAGGTTTATGTGGTTACCGAACCGGTGGAGTATATCTCCGAACACGGCCACCGCATGCGCATCGAACCTTGCGACCACTACGAAGTGGATGTGACCATCGCGTTCCAATCTAACCTGCTGCGCGAGCAACATGCGACGCTGACGAACCTCGCGGATTATCCGAGTGATGTGTCGGCTGCACGAACCTTCTGCTTTGTGAAGGAGATAGAACCCCTCTTGCGCGTCGGGCTGATCAAAGGTGGCGACCTTAAGAATGCGCTCGTCATCTACGAAACCGAACTCTCGCAGTCGGGAATGGATTATTTCTGCGACAAATTAGGCCAACCGCATTTGGATGCAACCAAACTCGGTTACCTCTCGCCGCTCAACTATCCGAACGAACCCGCACGGCATAAATTGCTCGATGTCATCGGAGATTTTTCGCTGCTCGGCCTTCGTCTGCAGGGACGTGTCATCGCCTACAAACCCGGCCACACTTTCAATACGCAATGCGTAAGACGATTTAGAAACCAAATACTATCAGAATAATGATATCACCACTCGCATATGTAAGTCCGAAAGCGCAGTTAGGTAAGAACGTGACCATCGACGCCTTCGCGTATATCGACGATTACGTCATTTTGGGCGATAACTGTCATGTGTTCCCGAACGCCGTCATCGGTTGTGTTCCGCAGGACTTGAAGTTCAAAGGCGAAGAAACGTACACCATCATCGGCGATAACTGTGTGCTCCGGGAGTTTGTGACCATCCATCGTGGCACGGCCTCAAAGGGAAAGACCGTTGTCGGTTCCAATAACCTCATTATGGCGTACTGCCACGTGGCGCACGACTGCATTTTGCACGATAACATCATTATGTCTAACTGCACCCAATTGGCAGGTGAAGTGGAAGTGGATGACTTCGCCATCATTGGCGGCGGAACACTCGTACACCAGTTCAGCCATATTGGCAGTCATGTGATGATTCAAGGCGGTTCGAAAATCAACAAAGATATCCCGCCGTACATCATCGCAGCGCGTGAACCGATTGCTTTCTGTGGTATCAACTCCATCGGACTCAATCGGCGCGGCTTCACACCCGAACAGATACATACCATCCAAGAGGTGTATCGTCTCATTTATCAAGGCGGAATGAACACCACGCAGGCGCTCGATCACATCGTAGCAACGTTGCCGCCAACCCCCGAACGCGACACGATAGTCGATTTTGTTCGCGCCTCAGCCAGGGGAATCGTGAGAGCATAAGAAACAAGAAACAAACAATATATATGGAAGAGCAAGAGAAAAGTCTCAATTTTATTGAGCAAATTGTAGAGAAAGACCTCGCTGAGGGCGTGAATGACGGACGTATTCAGACCCGTTTCCCGCCGGAGCCGAACGGCTATCTGCACATCGGACACGTGAAGGCCATTTGTATGGACTTCGGTATTGCTGAGAAATACAACGGCGTGTGCAACCTTCGTTTTGATGACACCAACCCCGCCAAAGAGGAGACGGAGTACGTAGAGACCATCGAGCGTGATATCCGCTGGTTGGGCTTCAAATGGGGACAGATCTTCTATGCCTCCGACTATTTCCAGCAACTCTACGACCTCGCTATCCGTTTCATCAAAGAAGGCAAGGCTTATGTAGATGAACAGACTGCTGAGCAGATCGCCGAGCAGAAAGGAACGCCGACCGAACCCGGTGTGGCTTCGCCTTATCGCGATCGTCCTGTCGAAGAGAACCTGCGTCTGTTCGAGGCCATGCAGCGCGGTGAGATAGAAGAAGGCAAGATGGTGCTGCGCGCCAAGATAGATATGGCCAATCCTAACATGCACTTCCGTGATCCGATCATGTATCGTATCATCACTTCGCACCCGCACCATCGTACGGGCCGTAAATGGAATGTGTACCCCATGTACGATTTTGCACACGGACAGTCCGATTATTTCGAGGGCGTAACGCACTCCATCTGTACGCTCGAGTTCGAAGTGCACCGTCCGCTATACGATTATTTCCTCGATCAAATCACGGGTTCTAACTTCGCCGGTCTCTCTCCGTACGGTCCGGACTATCGTCCAAAACAGCGTGAGTTCAACCGCCTCAACATCACCTATACCGTCATGTCGAAGCGCAAGATGCTGCAACTGGTGAAAGAAGGTCTGGTAGCCGGTTGGGATGATCCGCGTATGCCGACCGTCTGCGGTCTGCGTCGTCGTGGATACACCCCGCAATCCATCCGTACCTTCATGGACAAAATCGGCTACACGAAAGTGGAAGGAATGATCGATCAAGGTCTGCTGGAACATACCATCCGTGAGGACCTCAAAGAGACCGCTCCGCGTGTGTGTGCCATCTTCGATCCGGTCAAATTAGTCATCACTAATTACGAAGGAGAAGGTGAAACGATAGTGGCAGAAAACATCGATGGAATCGAGAGTTTAGGCACTCGTGAGATGCGTTTTGGACGCGAACTGTGGATCGAGCGCGGAGACTTCCTGGAGGAAGCAGACAATAAGTTCTATCGCCTCAGCCCGGGTGGTCGCGAGGTTCGTCTCAAAGCTTCGTACATCATCCAAGCTACCGGTTGTGAGAAAGATGCGAACGGAAACATCACGACTGTTTATGCAACTTACGACTCGAACTCCAAGTCCGGAACCGAAGGCGGTAACCGCAAAACGAAAGCAACTATCAACTGGGTAGAATGTAACTCCGCCCTCGATGCAGAGGTGCGTCTGTACGATCGTTTGTTCGCGTGCGAGAACCCGTCCGCTGAAGAAGGAGACTTCCGTGACTTGCTCAATCCGGACAGCTTGAAAGTCGTAACAGCGAAGGTGGAAGGTGCGCTCCGAAGCGAACTTCATGCGCCGATTATTGCCGATGGAATCGAGCAAGAAAACCATTATCAGTTGCTCAAACAAGGTTATTTCGTTGTCGACCCCGACACGACTTCCGAGCACCTCGTACTGAACCGTACTTGCTCGCTCAAGGATAACTATCTTAAATGAGAACGCGCGTTTTCAACGGCAAAGAACAGATCTTCTGTGAGTGGCGTCATCGTTGGGTGCGCCTCACTCCGGAAGAGTGGGTTAGACAACAGTTGCTTCACCGCTTGGTGGAGCAACTGCGTTATCCCGCGTCCCTCATTGCCGTCGAACAAGCTATTCGAGTGGGAGATGTGCATAAGCGCTGCGACGCCGTCGTGTATGACACGCAGATGAAGCCCTTAGTCCTCATCGAGTGCAAAGCAGAAACAGTGCCTCTTACCCAAAAGACATTAGACCAAGCCCTTATCTATAATCGCCGTTTGCAGGTTCCATGGCTCATTCTTCATAACGGACCGCAAACAATCGTCGTGCATCTTACCGGCGATAACATCCAAATCACTACCGAAATTCCACCCTACAACGGGTAAAAATGCTATACGGTTATATTCGCGTTAGTAGCGACAGACAAACGGTTGAGAATCAACGGTTTGAGATTGAGCAGTTTTGTGAAAAACAAGGTTTGCATATAGACGGATGGATTGAAGAAACGGTCTCCGGAACACGACCTTTTACAAAACGGCAATTAGGCAAATTATTGCAACGCGTAGGCAAAGGAGATCTGATCATCTGCAGCGAGCTGAGTCGGTTGGGACGCAGCTTGTATATGATTATGGAGATCCTAAGCCTTTGTATGAAACGGGGTTGCAGCGTCTGGACCATCAAAGATGGTTACCGTCTGGGCGATGACATCCAATCAAAAGTGCTGGCTTTCGCTTTCGGGCTCTCAGCGGAGATTGAACGCAATCTAATCAGCCAACGTACGCGCGAAGCACTCGCACGCCTGAAGGCCGAAGGCAAACCCCTTGGGCGACCCGTGGGAAGCAAAACACGCAAGGAGGCACACGCCCTTTACCGGCACGACGCCTATATTCGCCGCGCTCTTGCGCAGGGCGTCTCGCTTTGCGAGCTAGCCCGACGACTCCATTGCAGCCGCAACACACTCAAACGATACATTGCGGCCTATATGCCGGACCTCAAACGATGAAGATAAAATAGCAATGTCGGAAGATGTTGTTATTTTTTTACTTATTATTAAAAAATAAATGCTCCATTTGCTTGTTTATTTTGACAAAAATATTTTTTTTGAAAATTTCCATAAAAAAATTTGCATATATCGGAAAAAAGTTGTAATTTTGCGGCAACTTATTTGCGGGCGCATATCGCACACGTGCTCATACACGCGAATAAAGAACAAATACAAAATCATGCCGCCCGCATGTAGTCAGAGCAAGGAAAGAAGATGGCACAGGAAGAAGCAATACAATTATTTGAAGGCAAACAAGTTCGTTATGTCTGGGATGATGAGAAGGAGAAATACTACTTCTCCATTGTTGATGTCATCCAAGTGCTAACCGACAGCCCGCGTCCGAGAAAGTATTGGAACGCGTTAAAAACCAAGCTCCAAACGGAGGGAAGTGAAGTGTCCCAAAATATGGGACAGTTGAAACTCACATCCTCCGATGGCAAGCAACGCCTGACGGATGTGGCTGATACGGAGCAAGTTCTGCGATTGATACAATCTGTTCCGAGCAAGAAGGCTGAGCCGTTCAAACTATGGTTGGCACATCTTGGACAAGAGCGTTTAACATCATCGGGTATCGGTCATTGGTTTGACCTATGCTCACAAAATAATATGAAAAATAGTGCTACTGTCCGGCACTGAAATAAGGGATAGAAAGATCTTTGACATACTGAAATAAACTATATAAATGTAGTTTGGAGCAAAAGAGGAACAAGCTTGTATAAAAATAGACAAGTCAGACCCCCGAAAATAGACAAGCTAAATTTATACAAGTCTAAGAGAAAAGGATAACTTTCGAGGAGATTTGCTAAAATCACGGGATATATACATAGTATATATAGGGTGTACCTGGATACGAGAATGACTCGATGTTGTCTCATGATAGTCTCAATCACTCTCTGTCCCACTGAGTGAAAAGGATCAAGTAAAAACAGATGGAGGGTTGTATAAAATTGATACAAGTCAAGCAAAAAAGATACAAGCAAATTTATACAAGCTAAGAAAAATAATACAAGTAAGATACAAGTACAATACAAGTAAAATCTCAAAGTCTCAAGTGTCTCAAAAGTCTCATGCAAATTTTTGTA
>JAFPNK010000045.1 GCA_017401985.1 Paludibacteraceae bacterium
GAAGAGTACATACTCGCTTAGAAAATAATATAAAAAACAGCAAAATAAGATGATCAGTATTATAGTAGCAATAGCAGAGAATTATGCGATCGGGAAGAAGGGAGACTTGTTATGTCACCTTCCTGCCGATTTGAAGCATTTTAAAGAGATCACGAGTGGCAAGACGGTGCTGATGGGCGAGCGAACCTTCTTCTCGTTGCCCAAGCATCCCCTTCCCAACCGCCGTAACATCGTGCTGACGGACGTGCCTGGCAAGACGTTTGAAGGAGCGGAAGCTGTTTATTCAATTGAAGATTTGATATTGAAGATTGAAGATTTGAAATCGCAAGGCGAGGACGAAGTGTTTGTGATCGGTGGCGGCATGGTGTATCGGCAGATGATGCCGCTGGCGGATAAACTGTACATCACACATATTCATCACAGTTGGGAAGACGCGGACACGTTCTTCCCGGTGATTGACCCCGTGGAATGGGAATTGGAAAGCACAGAAGACCATTTGGCAGACGACAAGAACCCTTATGACTTCAGTTTTTGCACATATAATAGGCGGCGCGGTTAACATCAGCGAACGGCAGGTAGCGGCGGTGTTAGCTCTCTTGGACGAGGGGGCTACTATTCCGTTTATTGCGCGGTACCGCAAAGAGAAGACCGGCAGTCTAGACGAGGTGCAGATCGCCGCTATTCAAGCGCAGTACACCAAGTTGCAAGAACTCGCCAAACGCAAAGAGACCATCTATGCTCGTTTGGAGGAGTTAGGCAACACGGATGCAGACCTGCGTAAGCGTATAGAGGACTGCTGGGATGCCACGGAATTGGAGGACATCTACCTACCCTACAAGCCGCATCGCAAGACACGTGCGGACGCCGCGATTGAGCGCGGATTGTTACCGTTAGCGGAAGAGATACTCAAACAGCGCCCGATGCGATTGCCCTCCAACGAGGAGGATTTGCAAGGCGCCCGTGACATCATTGCGCAACGCATCGCCGAAGACGAGCGCAGTCGTAATGCTATTCGTCGCGAGTTCAGTTACACGGCGTTGCTGACGACGAAAGCGGTCAAAGGCAAGTGTGACAGTCCGGAGGCACTGAATTACAAGGACTATTTTGATTTCAAGTGCCCGCTCAAGCATATTAAGAGCCATCAGTTACTGGCTATTCGTCGTGCTGAAACGGAGGGATATATTCGCGTAGATATATCTCCGGACACGGAAAAAGCGCTGGATAAATTGGCTAACCTGTGGTTACGTGCCGACAACGACACGGCGTATCAAGTGGAGTTAGCGATGGAGGACGGGTATAAACGTTTGCTTAAACCGGCTATTGAGACCGAGTTCGCTGCGTTGTCCAAGGAGAAAGCGGACGCACAGGCTATTCATGTGTTTGTAGATAACCTGCGCCAATTACTGTTAGCTGCGCCATTGGGACAGAAACGTGTGTTGGCTCTTGATCCGGGTTTTAGAACCGGCTGTAAGACCGTGGTGCTGAACGAGCAGGGCGATCTGCTGCTGCACGATGTGATTTTCCTGCACAACCTGCAGAGCACCGAGAAACTGCGTGGTCTGATTGAGCAGTATAAGATAGAAGCGATAGCCATCGGAAACGGCACCGCCAGCCGAGAGACAGAGACGCTGGCGCGGACGGTCGTTGAAAGTTTAAAGTTGAAAGTTGAAAGCGTTCCGCAGATTTATGTGGTGAGCGAAGCGGGTGCTTCGGTGTATAGCGCCAGTCCGATTGCACGGGAAGAGTTTCCGGATGAGGATGTGACCGTGCGAGGTGCTGTGAGCATAGGCCGGCGACTGATTGACCCGTTGGCGGAACTGGTGAAGATTGATCCCAAGTCCATCGGTGTAGGTCAATATCAACATGACGTGAACCAAACGGAACTGAAGCAAAGTCTGCAACAGACGGTTGAGAGCGTGGTGAACTATGTGGGCGTGGATGTGAACACCGCCAGCAAACACCTGTTAACCTATATTTCCGGTTTAGGTCCTACGTTGGCACAGAGCATCGTTGATTACCGTGCCGAACACGGCGCTTTCAAAGCGCGTAAGGAATTGCTCAAAGTGCCTAAGTTAGGCGCCAAGACGTACGAACAAGCGGCAGGTTTCTTACGGTTGAAAGGTGCTAATCCGTTGGACAACAGTGCTGTTCACCCGGAGAGTTACAGCATTGTGGAGAAGATGGCCAAGGACCAAGGTTGCACCGTTGCCGAGTTGATTGAAAAGAAGGAGTTGCGGGATCAGATTGATTTGAACCGGTACGTGACAGACAGTATAGGAATCCCTACTCTGACGGATATTATGAAGGAACTGGCACAGCCGGGACGCGATCCTCGCGGCGAGACGGAAGCTTTTGCTTTTGATGAATCGGTACACACGATAGACGACCTGAAGCCGGGCATGGTACTTCCGGGTATTGTGACGAATATCAGTGCGTTCGGTGCCTTCGTGGATTTAGGGGTGCATAAGGACGGGCTGGTGCATATATCCGAAATGAGCAATCGGCGTGTGAGCAGTCCGAGCGAAGTGGTTAAGTTGCATCAACACGTCATGGTGCGTGTCGTAAGCGTTGACCGCGTCCGCGGGAGGATTCAATTGAGCTTACGGCAATTGAATCGTTAATAGGTTAAAAGGTTAATAAGTTAATAGGTTAAAAGGTTAATAAGTTAATAGGTTAATAGGTTAGTTATGGCAGACGATAAGAAGATTATTTTTTCGATGGTGGGATTGAATAAGAGTTTCGGTCCCCAGAAACAGGTCTTGAAGAACATCTATTTGAGTTTCTTCTACGGTGCTAAGATTGGTATCATCGGTCTGAACGGTGCCGGTAAGTCAACCTTGCTCAAGATCATCGCCGGTATAGAGAAAGAATACCAGGGAGAGGTTGTTTGGAGTCCCGGTTACAGCGTGGGATACCTGGAGCAAGACCCTAAACTGGATCCGAACAAGACCGTTCGCGAGGTAGTACAGGAAGGTGTGCAACCCATCATGGACATGTTGAAGGAATACGATGATATCAACATGGCTTTCGCCGAGCCCGATGCAGACTTTGATAAGTTACTGGCCCGTCAGGCGGAGTTACAAGACAAGTTGGACGCTTCGGACGCTTGGAACATAGACCAGAAACTGGATCGTGCGATGGATGCGTTGCGTTGTCCGCCTGATGACGCGAACGTGACTACGCTGTCAGGAGGAGAGCGTCGTCGTGTGGCTTTATGCCGCTTACTGTTGCAACAACCGGATGTGTTGCTGCTCGACGAGCCTACTAACCACTTAGATGCAGAGTCTATCGACTGGCTGGAGCAACATTTGCAGCAGTACGCCGGTACAGTGATCTGCATCACCCACGACCGCTATTTCCTGGATAACGTAGCCGGTTGGATTCTTGAACTGGACCGCGGTGAGGGTATTCCGTGGAAAGGTAACTACTCCAGTTGGTTGGAGCAGAAGACCAATCGTATGGCGATGGAGGAGAAACAGGCATCCAAACGCCGCAAGACCCTGGAGCGCGAGTTGGAGTGGATTCACATGGCACCGAAGGCGCGTCACGCGAAGCAGAAAGCCCGTTTGGACGCCTATGATCGCATGTTGAATGAGGAGCAGAAAACGAAAGAAGAGAAGCTGGAGATCTTTATTCCGAACGGTCCCCGTTTGGGCAACAAAGTGATTAATGCAGAAGGTGTAGCCAAGAGTTTTGGCGACCGACTGCTGTTTGAGGATCTGAACTTCATGTTGCCGCCTAACGGCATTGTGGGTGTGATTGGTCCGAACGGAGCCGGTAAGACAACGTTGTTTAGAATGATTATCGGTACGGAGAAAGCCGACAAAGGAACCTTCTCTGTCGGCGAGACGGTGAAGATAGGTTACGTAGATCAGCAACACGCAGACATTGATCCGAACAAATCGGTATTCGAGACCATCAGCGGCGGTACGGAGTTCATTCGTGTCGCAGGCCGTGAGATCAACGCGCGTGCGTACTTGAGTCGCTTCAATTTCACGGGTGCAGACCAAGAGAAGAAATGCGGTGTGCTGTCCGGAGGAGAGCGTAATCGTCTGCATTTGGCGCTGACACTGAAGAGTGAAGCTAACGTGTTGCTGCTCGACGAGCCGACGAACGATATTGACGTCAACACGCTGCGTGCGTTGGAGGAAGGACTGGAGAACTTCGCCGGTTGTGCGGTGGTTATCTCGCACGACCGCTGGTTCCTTGATCGTATTTGCACCCATATTTTGGCCTACGAAGGCGATGGTAAGGTGTTCTGGTTCGAAGGCAGTTATTCAGAGTACGAGGAGAATAAGAAAATGCGACTTGGCGAGGAGGCGGTTCAACCGCATCGCATACGCTACCGCGGGCTGAATGGGTAATATGTTAATAGGTTAATAGGTTGAATTGTTACGCAGAGTAACGACATATATTCGGAAGCACGGTTTGCTGCAGAAGGACAAGCCTGTGTTGGTGGCATTAAGCGGCGGCGCGGACAGCGTGGCACTGCTGGATGTGCTGCAGCAAGCCGGCTATCATTGCATCGCCGCGCATTGCAATTTCCACTTACGCGGTGCGGAGAGCGACCGAGATGAAGCCTTTGTGCGTTCGTTGTGTGCATCCAAGGAGATTGAGTTGGAGGTGACGCATTTTGACACCAACGCGCACGCGCACGCGCTCCATATTAGTATAGAAATGGCAGCTCGTGACTTACGCTACGCGTGGTTTGATCAGGTAGCCCGTGCGCACGGTTGTCAGGCGATTGCGGTGGCGCATCATCAGAACGACCAAGCGGAAACGCTGTTGCTCAATCTCAAACGGGGAACCGGTCTGCGCGGTTTATGCGGCATGCGGCCCATCAGTGCCAATCCGATGGCACCGGACGGTGTTCCGGTCGTACGCCCGCTACTATGCACCACGCGAGATTATATAGAACATTATCTGCGTGACAAAAGAGGCCTTACGTGGGTCACCGACAGCACCAATTCAGACCTAACCATCAGTCGCAATGCCGTTCGAGAGCAGTTACGCTCCTACACCAAAGCGGAGATAGAGCACATGGCTCAAACGGCTGAATACGCACAGGGATACATAGATATAATAGACGGCAGATCAACACGCGAAGCGGGTATTGTGCGATTATACGAAGAACTTCGCGCATACGGATTCGCCGAAATAGATAAGATATACGATGCCTTACAACGAGGAGAAGGAGGTAAGACCTTTACGTCCAAGACCCACAAGGCGATCATAAAGAAAGGACAATTATGCGTCACTACGGTATAATAGGATACCCACTGTTACATTCCTTCTCGGCGAAATACTTCAACGAGAAATTTGAAACATCTCACATCGATGCCGAATATTCGCTTTTCCCGATGGAGGAGTTGACACGCGAGCGGATGGAAGAGCTCATGACGGGTCTGGACGGATTCAATGTCACGCTGCCCCATAAGCAGGCAGTCATTCCGTATTTGGATCGGCTGGACGAAACGGCGGAAGCGATTGGCGCAGTCAATGTGGTGTACCGCCGCGTGGGATACAACACAGACTGCCTGGGATTTATGGAGTCTATTCGTCCGCTGTTGCGTGCAGAGGACCGCAAGGCGCTGGTGTTAGGTACCGGTGGTGCGTCCAAGGCTGTTTGTTACGGATTGCGCAAACTGGGTGTCACCCCCACTCTCGTCAGCCGCACCCCTAAAGCGGGTATGATGGGCTACCGAGATCTGGACGAGAAAGTGATGAACGACTACACGGTCATCGTCAATTGTACCCCACTGGGTATGTTGCCGGATATCAACAGTTGTCCCGATGTACCGTACGAACTGATTTCGGCACGACATTTGTTATTCGATTGTGTATATAATCCGGAAGAAACACTCTTCTTAAAGAAAGGCAAAGAGCAAGGCGCTGTTATCAAGAACGGACTGGAAATGCTGGTCGGACAAGCTAAAGCAGCCTGGAAAATATGGAACGAAGAGAAGTGATGAAACAGAATTTAAATTTACAAAGCATATGAAAAAAGTATTTATGATGCTCGCAGGAGCCATTCTATTAGCATGCAGTATGCATGCACAAGCACAAGTGGTCACACAAGACGAATCCGCACTGGTGTATTATTCCCCTCAAACGGCCATCAGCCTGGAGTTGACCTACACTATTGAGAGTTATGAGCGTGGTTTGTACGCTCAATATGCCGAATCGATGATTGGTATCAGCGATGTGATCAAACAGAACAAGACAACTTATATTTTGAATGACGCTCGTATCGGCACCTCGACCACAACGGACTACACGCGTGCCCACAAAGTGGTGGCAGATGCAGGTTTTCCGCTGTTGCTGAACATTAATGAGAAAGGGCTGCTGGTCGGTTATAACGTCACACCGGCAGACAAACCGGGTCCCAAACCCGGCCCGCGCCACCCAATGGGTCCGAAAGACGAACCGGAAGGGCCGATGGCACTGCCGGAAGAGGTGCTGACCGCCACTACTCCTTTAGCACAAGCACACGCAGCAGCTAAGTTGATTTATCATATTCGTGAAACACGTATGTACCTGTTGAGCGGAGAAGTAGAACACGCACCGGCTGACGGTAAAGCGATGCAATTGGTGCTGGAGGAACTGGACAAGCAGGAACGCGCACTCACAGCGCTGTTCGTTGGCAAGAAAACGGTTCGCAAAGAGACTAAGCGCATTACCATTATGCCGGATAAAGAAGAGGAACTGCTCTTCTTCTCGGAAGAAAACGGATTCACAGACGGAGAGAATGTGGATGCCGATACTATCCGTGTATCGATGGTGGCGCACAAACAACAGTTAGCTGCTGTGCAGGAGGATAACAAGAAAAAGAAAGCTCCGCAATTGACCTCGTTGGTATATAATCTGCCGGGCAGCTGCGCGGTGCAAGTAGAATACAAAGGCAACGTAATGGCTCAACGCACGATCGCGGTTGCGCAATTCGGTGTAGATGTACCATTCGCCAAAGATTTATTCACAGGCGCTACACTGCCGGTTATCGTGTTCAGCGAGAAGACAGGAAACATTATTTCGATTTCGAAATAATAATGGTGAATGGTTAATAGGTTAATAGGTTAATAAGTTAATAGGTTAATAGGTTAATAAGTTAATAGGTTAATGAACGTTAGCAGACACATAATAGTCCTTGCTCTTTGCTCCTTGTTCCTTCTGCCTCTGCAGGCACAAGAGATCAATTGCACCGTCACGATCAATTCCGATCAGATAGAAGGCTCAAACAAACAAGTGTACGAGACATTGAAGAGAGCGATTGAGGAATATATGAACCAAAATCGCTGGACGAATATGACGTATGCGGAGCACGAGAAGATTGAATGCAGCATGCTTATCGTGGTCAAAGCGGTGAGCGGCAACATGTACAACTGCGAGATGACCTTGCAGAGCCGCCGTCCCGTGTACGGCACCACGTACACCACCCCGCTGCTGAACTTCAAAGACAATGCCTTCAACTTCACGTACGAAGAGTTTGACCGAATCGAATGGCAGCAGAACCAGTTCACCACGAACCTGACTGCCATGTTGGCGTACTATTGCTATCTGATTATCGGCCACGACCAGGACAGTTTCCAACGAATGGGAGGCACTCCTTATTTCGAGGTATGCGAGCAGATTGTCAACGCGTGCCAGAGTGCGAGCATGGACAACATAGAGCAGAAAGGATGGCTTGCGTTTGACAGCAACCGTAACCGCTACGCGCTGATTAACAACCTGTTGGATGAAGCGTTCAAAAAATACCGCAATTTCTATTACGAATACCACCGTTTGGGATTGGACGAGATGAGCGGCAACGTGGCAAACGGTCGGGCGCGTATTGCGGAAGGGCTGCCGGTGCTCAAAGAAGCCTATCGCTCCAGACCTGCCACATACGTAATCAATACGTTCCTGGACGCCAAAGCGGAAGAACTGGTGGATATATTCAAAAAGGGAACGGACAAAGAGAAAAGAACGGTCTATGAATTGCTGACGGATATTGACCCGACTCGGCAAGCCACGTATGACCGAATGAATGAATGAGGGAATTAGAGTTTAGAGAATTAGAGAAATGCTGAAGCATTTACACATACAAAACTACGCACTGATCAGTCATCTGGACATTGATTTCGGACCGGGATTCTCCGTCATGACCGGTGAGACAGGTGCCGGTAAGAGTATTATTTTAGGTGCTCTTGCGCTGGTACTTGGTGCTCGCGCGGACAGCAAAGCTATCACCGACGGTGAAGACAAATGTATCATTGAGGCGGAGTTTGATGAAGGCATCATTCGCCGCGAGCTGTACGCTAACGGCAAGAGTCGCTCCTTCGTAGATGACAGTGTGGTGACGCTACAAGAGCTCAAAGTGCTGGCAACCCGACTGATTGATATCCACAGCCAACACGCCAATCTGCTGATTGAGAATGCGGATTTTCAATTGGAGGTCGTGGATGCGATCGCAGAGAACGATGCCCTTTTGACCGATTACAGCACGCATTATGAAGCCTATACGGCGGCTGTTGAAGAACTGCACAAACTGCAGTCATTGGCACAAAAGAGCCGTCAAGACGCCGATTATATTCAATACCGCTATCGATTGTTAGACGAAGCGGCCTTGCAGGAAGGTGAACAGGAAGAGTTGGAACAGGAGCAATACCGTTTGAGCCACGCTGAGGAGATCCGTACCGCTTTAGCAACCGCCTTGGAGGCTATTAACGGCGAGCAAGGCAGTGCTATCGAAGCGCTAAGAGCGTGCCGGTTGGATGAAGCGGCGCCGGAACTGCAAGAACGCATTGAGAGCGCACGCATTGAACTGCGCGATATATCGGAAGAGGCCGAACGGGCGCTCAACCGTGTGGAAATGGACCCGCAGCGCTTGGAATGGGTAGAAGAGCGCATCGGCACACTCGAAGAACTGAAGCACAAGTTCGGCGCAGAGAGCATCGAAGAACTGATTAAGATGCGCGACGAACTGGCGGAACAAGTCAATCGAATGGATAGTTTCGATTTTGACATTGAGCAAGCACAAAAGGTCGTAAAAGAGCGGAAAGCGGTACTGACGCAAGCTGCGGAAGCACTTACCAAGAGCCGACAAGCGGTCATTCCGACCATTTGTCATCGATTGGAAGAAGGACTCAAGCATTTGGGCGTAGCGCACGCCAAAGTGGAGATTCAACGAACCGCTTCTGCTGAGTTTACACCCAAAGGTTGTGATGAAGTGCAGATACTATTTGCCGCCAACCTGAATCAAAGCCTACGGGCTGTGAGCGAAGTGGCTTCGGGAGGAGAGATAAGCCGTTTGATGCTCTGCGTGAAATCGCTCATTGCTTCCACTAAAGGATTGCCGACCATCATCTTCGACGAGATAGACACAGGCGTCAGCGGCAATATTGCCACCCAAATGGCCACGATTATGCGCGAGATGGCGACCCATCGTCAGATTATCGCTATCACCCACCTGCCACAGATTGCGGCTCAAGGAGAAAATCATTACAAAGTGTACAAAGCCGACACGGACAAGCGCACGGAGACACATATATGCCGCTTGAACGATGACGAACGAATAACCGAGATTGCTACGATGCTGAGCGGCAATAATATCACTGAAGCGGCGCTGAAGACAGCAAAAGAATTATGTTACCATTAGCGGAAAGACTGCGTCCGAAAACACTGGACGAATACATAGGCCAAAAGCACTTGGTTGGCCCGAATGCCATACTAAGGCAGATGATAGAAAGCGGCAATATAGCCAGTTTTATCTTATGGGGTCCTCCGGGCGTAGGCAAAACTACGCTCGCGCGTATCATTGCGCACCAGTTACAGCGCCCGTTCTACACGTTGAGTGCCGTAACCAGCGGTGTAAAAGAAGTAAGGGACGTGATTGACAAAGCCAAACGCAACGCATCGCTCAACAACGGGTTGTTTGCTCCGGCTGACAGCCGCAGTCCGATCTTGTTCATCGACGAGATACATCGCTTTAGCAAAAGCCAGCAAGACAGTCTGTTAGGAGCCGTGGAGGAAGGAACGATCACGCTCATTGGCGCCACAACGGAGAATCCTTCGTTCGAGGTGATTACTCCACTCCTTAGCCGCTGCCAAGTCTATGTACTCAAATCGCTGGAGAAAAACGATCTGCTGGAGTTGCTCCACCGCGCACTGACACAAGACGAGTATATACGCTCCTTGGGACTGGAGATCAAAGACACCGAAGCGATTCTGCGTTACAGCGGAGGAGACGCCCGCAAACTGCTCAATATCATTGAATTGGTAAGCAACAGCGGCGTGAAGATCATTGACAATGAGACCGTCACCAAGCAACTGCAACAAAACCCGGTGGCGTATGACAAGGACGGTGAGATGCACTATGACATCATCTCCGCTTTCATTAAGTCGATTCGCGGCAGTGATCCGCAAGCCGCCATCTATTGGTTGGCACGAATGATTGAAGGAGGCGAAGATCCGAAATTCATAGCCCGGCGTTTGGTGATATCCGCGAGCGAAGATATTGGGTTGGCGAATCCGAATGCCATGTTACTGGCCAACACTTGCTTTGAAGTGGTCAATAAGATCGGATGGCCGGAAGGGCGAATCCCGTTAGCGGAAACGACCATTTATCTGGCGACCTGCAAAAAGGACAACTCCGCGTATCTGGCTATTGATGACGCTTTAGCCAAAGTGCGGGAGACAGGAAACCTGCCGGTTCCTTTGCACCTTCGCAACGCGCCTACGAGCCTGATGAAAGAACTCGGATACGCCGACGGATACAAATACCCGCATGATTATCCGAACCACTGGGTGGCACAGCAGTACTTGCCGGACGAATTGCAGGGCGAGGTGTTCTGGAAAAAAGACTGATGGCAGGGCTGTACGTACATATTCCGTTTTGCAAGAAGCGCTGCTTGTATTGTGATTTCTTCTCCACCACCCTGCTTGCCAGGCGAGAGGAGTATCTGGAAGCGGTGCTGAAAGAGATTCGTCTTCGGAAAGAAGAAACCGGTGAACCGATTCGCACTATTTATATCGGAGGCGGAACACCGAGCGTGATGCAGACGGAAGCGATTGCGCAGATCGTGCAAGCCATTGGAACGGCACAGGCGGAGGAGATCACAATGGAGCTCAATCCGGGCGATGCCACGCCGGAGTATATGCAGGCCTTGCGAGCCGCCGGGGTGAACCGGTTGTCTATCGGTATTCAGTCGTTTCAAGACGAACTGCTGCAACGTATAGGCAGAAGGCACAACACCGCACAAGCTATTGAGGCCGTACAAATGGCGCAGAACGCAGGTTTTGACAATATATCGATTGACCTGATGTACGCCTTGCCGACACAGACGATGGCACAATGGCAAGCAGATATACGGACAGCGCTGGCGCTCAACGTACAACATATATCGTCGTACGGACTGATGTACGAAGAAGGCACCGCACTGACCAAACAAC
Source organism: Paludibacteraceae bacterium (assembly GCA_017401985.1). Lineage (GTDB taxonomy): Bacteria > Bacteroidota > Bacteroidia > Bacteroidales > Paludibacteraceae > Colicola. Next base: position 11,428 of record JAFPNK010000045.1, read on the forward strand.
TGGAAAACGGTGAGATAGAAGCGATTGACGAAGACACGGAGAATACGATGTATGATTATTTGTGCGAGCACTTACAGACCGCCGGTTTTGTGCATTACGAAGTAAGTAATTTTGCGCTGCCGGGGTATGAAGCCAAGCACAACAGCAGTTATTGGGACGGAACGCCGTATATCGGAATCGGCGCCGGTGCACATAGTTATATCGGACGCGTGCGGAGTTGGAATCCGAACGATCTGGAGGCATACATCCGGGGAATCGAACAAGGTTCATGCATACGCGAAAGCGAAACGCTAACAGACAAAGATGTGTACAACGAGCGAATCATGTTGGGATTAAGGACAAATAGAGGCATTGACCTGCCGACTCCGATCCAAAGTCGAACGGTTATCGAGAGATTGATCCAAAAAGGACAAGTCCGTGAGACCGCAGAAGGACGCATCGTCGCTACACAAAAAGGATTGCATATACTAAATCGGATAATAGAACAACTAATGACAGATTAAATACATATATACTATGAAAAAGAATGATGAGAACAACGGCAAACGAACGCACATCAGACGCGTCGTAGCCTACAGTTTGTGGGGACTGTTTATCGGAGGAAGCATAACGGCTTTCCTCGTTATCTGGTTGATTTCCAAGGGCGCGCTGGGTTATCTGCCTCCATTGGAGGAATTGCAGAACCCGAAGAACACCTACGCCAGTGAAGTCATCTCGGCCGACATGCAGTCGCTGGGACGTTACTACCGGTACGAGAACCGAATCGGTGTGCAGTACACGGATCTGTCTCCGGACTTGATTCATGCGCTGGTAGCCACCGAGGACGCGCGATTCTACGATCACACGGGTGTGGATTTCAAAGCCATGTTCCGCGCAGTACTCAAACTCGGACGCGCCGGTGGAGGTAGTACGCTCACGCAGCAGTTAGCCAAGCAGTTATGGTCTCCGCGGGCAAACAGTTTCATGGAGCGAGCTATGCAAAAGCCTATCGAATGGGTAATCGCCACCAAACTGGAGAGACTGTACTCGAAGGATGAGATCTTGCTGATGTATCTCAATCAGTTCGATTTTCTGTACAATGCCGTAGGC
>JAFPNK010000046.1 GCA_017401985.1 Paludibacteraceae bacterium
ACGGGAGTCATTCACTTGGCTGCTGAGAGCCATGTGGACCGCTCCATCAAGGATCCGTTCACCTTCGCCCGTACCAACGTGATGGGTACGCTGTCGATGCTGCAAGCAGCCAAACTGTACTGGGAGAGCCTACCGGAAAAATGGGAAGGCAAGCGTTTCTACCATATCTCGACCGATGAGGTCTATGGTGCGCTTCAGTTGACTCATCCCGAAGGAATCGAACCGCCGTTCACGACCAAGGCATCGTCCGGAGAGCATCACCTCGCCTACGGCGAAGATTTCTTCTACGAGACAACGAAGTACAATCCGCATTCGCCGTATTCGGCATCCAAGGCATCAAGCGATCATTTCGTTCGTGCTTTCCATGACACCTACGGCATGCCGACCATCGTCACCAACTGCTCGAACAACTACGGTCCGTACCAATTCCCGGAGAAACTGATCCCGCTCTTCATCAATAATATCCGTCATCGCAAACCGTTGCCGGTGTATGGTAAAGGCGAGAACGTACGCGACTGGTTGTACGTAGTGGATCACGCACGCGCGATCGATATGATCTTCCATAACGGCAAAATCGCCGAGACCTATAATATCGGTGGTTTCAACGAGTGGAAAAACATCGACATCATCAAGACGATCATCAAGACCGTGGATCGTCTCCTCGGTCGTCCCGAAGGCGCAGACCTCGACCTCATCACTTTCGTCACCGACCGCGCAGGACACGATATGCGTTATGCCATCGACTCCACCAAACTGCAAAAAGAATTAGGTTGGGAACCTTCCCTCCAGTTCGAAGAAGGCATCGAGAAAACCGTCCGCTGGTATCTGGACAACCAAGCTTGGCTGGACAACATCACCTCCGGCGACTACGAACGCTACTACGAAGAAATGTATAAAAACCGCTGATCCCTCAGCGGTTTTTATTTAGCCCTACTTAGCACTCACCCCCGTGACCACTCCACGACCACTACGGACGTTTTAGTATTGTGCTTATGCATTCCGATAAGCCTTCGGAGTGACGCCGACGCGGGATTTGAAGAAGCGGTTGAAGAATGCCACATTGTCAAAGCCAAGGCTAAGAGCGATCTCTTTCACCTGCAGGTTCGTGATCTTGAGCTGGCTTTTGGCGTCCGTGATAATCGCCTCGATGATAATATCTCCTGCCGTCCGGTCACCGACAGACTTGATCGTGGAACAGAGATGCGGCAAGGTCAGACGCATTGCTTCGGCATACTGGCTCACATGATGCCACTCCTGGTAGTGCTTCAATACCAACTGGCAGTAATCCTGGTAAATCTCTGTCTTTCTGTCCAGCGGCTTCACCAGATACTCCTCCTGCTCATGCGCATATTTGGCATAGCTGGTGCGCAGCAGGTTGAACACATGCACCATCTTCTCTGTATCCAGCATGGAAGGCTCTGCATTGAGCGCAGCTACCACCGCATCGTACATCTTGCAGATCACTTGCGCATGGTTTTCACTAATACTCAGTTTGGGTGAATGGAGCTGAAGCGCCGAGAGGGACATCTTGTTGTTCACCGTGTATTTCTCAAGGAACTTACTGCCGAAAACAATCCAATAGACCAAGGCATCCTCGGAGGTCTCGCGGATGAGGAAGAAACTTCCCGGCTCGAGCAGCAACATATCGTTCGCCTTAAAATAGTAGTCCGTCACGTTGATGGTAGCGTGCGCCGTTCCGCGCACCAACAAAGCATAGACGCCACACTTGATTTTGCAAGGGAAACGACCATACTCGTTCATCAGTTTACCACTCGCGTCTCCGATCATATAGTCGCCATAAGGGCAGTCCACAATAGGGATATTATTCTCTTTCATCTTAATAAAAGTACTAAAATTCGCTGCAAAGGTACTACTTTTTTATGAAATATGCAAATAATTGTGTATTTTTATGGTACAAAAAAAGAAGAACCACTTTCGTGATTCTTCCGTTTGACCTAATGCGTCTCCTGTCGTCTTACGCCATTTTGTTCACAAAGCGAGCCAATTTCGATTTGAGATTAGCAGCTTTGTTCACATGAATGATGTGACGTTTAGCCAGTTTGTCGAGCATAGAACTAACCTTAGGCAGAGCAGCAGCTGCTGCAGCTTTGTCAGTAGTCTTGCGCAAGTCGCGCACAGCATTACGTGCGGTTTTTGCATAATAATGATTGTGTGCTTTGCGGGCTGCCGTCTGGCGGATACGCTTCAAAGAGCTTTTATGATTTGCCATCTTTGTTTGTTGTTTTTATCGCCCATGCATGGTTGATACCATATAGGGGCTTGTTTTAGTAATATCCATCGGCATTGAGAGGATTTGCCTCCGGACGTGACTTTAGGGAAGGTCTAGTAGTGCCAAGGGGAATCGAACCCCTATTGCAAGAATGAAAATCTTGAGTACTAACCGTTATACGATGGCACCGCGCTCAAAAGCGGGTGCAAAGGTACTACATTTTTTTGAATTGACCAAATATTTTGGCATTTTTTTACGATTTTTGGCATTTTTCTGCCATAAAGTGCGCCAAATACTCCTGTTCGGGCTGTCCTGAAGTGGGAATAAATGTTATTATTGGTGATTGGTCAGTGGTCATTGGAACGTGCAAAAGCCCCAGCGCATCCAAGTCCATAATCGTCGAATAGCCGGAGCGGACGATAATATGTTTGGCGCCCATCAAAGCCGCAGCCAACTCTTCGTCAGACATATAGGGCACGATGGTAATAGCTCCTCTTTTGATGCGTGTGTTGGGTCGGTTCAAGAGTCCCTGCACGATCAGCACTTTTTCTTGGGAGTCCCTGTATCGCGCTACCAACTCCCGCTCCAACATCGTCCTTTGCGGCTCCAAGCCGCTGAGAACAGCAACGATACCATAAGTCGTTTGTGGTTTGTCGTTTGTACTTTGCGTGAATCGGCTCAACGGACCGATGTACTCAATTCTGCCGATGGCTGACGGCTGATGGCTGATGGCTGAATGTGACAGTTCGCCACCCAAGCTGTGGTCAAACTCCTCGTAATCAGGTACCCACACCTTATTATATCGCGTGTATATACGTGCGTGCAGGCGCGCAACAAGCGGCTCCAGCCACCGCCAACCCTTCGGCAGAAAGATATGAAGTTGATGCGTGATATAAACGGTGAT
>JAFPNK010000047.1 GCA_017401985.1 Paludibacteraceae bacterium
ACGTATGGCAGGTCACATGGGACAGGACCGCGTAACGGTTCAGAACCTCGTTATTTTGAAAGTTATTCCCGAGTACAACCTGATCATGGTGAAGGGTAGTGTACCGGGTGCAAAGAATTCAATCGTTATTATTAACAAGTAAGCAGTTATGGAACTTAGTATTTTGAATCAAGCCGGTAAGGAAACCGGCAAGAAGGTTGCCCTCAATGACGCAATCTTCGCTATCGAGCCTAACGACCATGCTATCTACTTGGACGTTAAGCAATTCCTGGCAAACAACCGTCAAGGTACAGCCAAGGCCAAACAACGTAGTGAGAACGCTCACTCGACACGCAAGCTCGGTCGCCAGAAGGGCGGCGGCGGTGCACGTCCGGGTGATCTGAAGTCTCCGGTACGCGTAGGTGGTGGTACGATCTTCGGCCCCGTTCCCCGCGACTACGACTTCAAGCTGAACAAGAAAGTGAAACGTCTGGCTCGCCGCTCGGCTCTCAGCCTCCGCGCTTCGCAGAACGAGATCATCGTTCTGGACAACCTCGCATTTGAGGCTCCGAAGACCAAGGCTCTGCTCGAGGTGCTGGCTAACCTGAAGGTAGCTGACAAGAAGGCTCTGATCGTTCTGGCTCAGAACGACAACAACGTCTTCCGTTCGTCAACGAACCTGAAGAAGGCTAACGTTATCACCGCTGGTGAACTTAACACATATTCAATCATGAACGCCAACACTGTCATCTTCACCGAAGGTGCACTGGCAGCAGTTGAACAAACTTTAGCATAAGGAGGATCATACTATGGCAATTATTATCAAACCGATCGTCACAGAGAAGATGACCGCCGCCGGCGAAAAGTTCAACCGTTACGGCTTCATGGTAGAGCGTACTGCCAACAAGGTGGAAATCAAGAAGGCAGTAGAGGAAATGTACAATGTACAGGTGCTGGATGTAAACACAATGATTGTTGCTCCCAAGGCCAAGCAGCGTTATACGAAGACGGGCTTGATCCGCGGCGAGAAGCAGGCTTACAAGAAGGCAGTTGTTACATTGCACGAAGGTGAAACAATCGATTTTTATAGCAATATTTAACAATGGCTGTTCGTAAATTCAAACCCACTACACCTGGGCAAAGACACAAAGTTATTGGCGCGTTCGAGACAATTACCGCGAGCGCACCAGAGAAGTCGCTTGTGTTCGGTAAGATGAAGACCGGCGGCCGCAACAACACCGGTAAGATGACGATGCGTTACATCGGTGGCGGTCACAAGCAGAAGTTCCGCGTAATTGACTTCAAGCGCAACAAAGACGGTGTACCCGCAGTCGTAAAAACCATCGAGTATGATCCGAACCGCTCGGCTCGTATCGCCCTCGTATTCTACGCTGACGGTGAGAAGCGCTACATTCTTGCACCTAACGGACTGCAAGTAGGTCAAACAATTATGTCCGGTCCGGAGGCTGCTCCCGAGGTAGGTAACGCCCTGCCTATGGCTAACATGCCTCTCGGTACTCTGATTCACAACATCGAGCTTCGCCCGGGTCAGGGCGCTTGCATGGTTCGCTCGGCAGGTACGTTTGCACAACTGTCTTCCCGCGAGGACAAGTACGCAATCATCAAGCTGCCTTCAGGTGAGCTCCGCAAGGTGCTGGCTGCATGCAAAGCTACCGTAGGTGTTGTTGGTAACAGTGATCACGCTCTGGAGAAGAGCGGTAAGGCAGGTCGCAGCCGCTGGCTCGGTCGCCGTCCGCACAACCGTGGCGTCGTAATGAACCCTGTAGATCACCCGATGGGTGGTGGTGAAGGCCGTCAGTCAGGTGGACACCCGCGTTCACGCAAGGGCTTGCTGGCTAAGGGATACAAGACACGTCATCCGAAGAACCAGTCGAATCAGTACATAATTGAAAGAAGAAAGAAATAACCTATAAAATTGTACAAACATGAGTCGTTCATTAAAAAAAGGACCGTTTATCAATGTTAAGTTGGAGCAGAAGGTGCTGGCAATGAATGAGGCTAACAAGAAAGAAGTTGTTAAGACCTGGAGCCGCGCTTCGATGATCTCCCCTGATTTTGTAGGTCATACTATTGCAGTTCACAATGGAAACAAGTTCATCCCTGTGTATATCACGGAGAACATGGTCGGTCACAAGCTCGGCGAGTTTGCTCCTACCCGTACATTCCGTGGTCACTCGGGCAATCGGTAATCCATTGAAATCAACATTAACACACTAAATTTAGATTAAAATGGGTGCTAGAAAATATAATGCAGCTCAAGCGCGTAAGGAAGCTCAGAAAGAGCAGTACTTCGCCAAGCTCAATAATGTTCCTACCTCGCCGCGTAAGATGCGCCTTGTGGCTGACATGATCCGCGGTATGGAAGTGAACCGTGCTCTCGGCGCACTGCACTTCTCTACGAAGCACGCTGCGCGCTCGCTCGAATTGGTGCTGAAATCTGCCATCGCTAACTGGGAAGTTAAGACCGGCAAGAAGGCTGATTCGGAAACACTTTATGTAACCAAAGTAACAGTTGATGGCGGCATGATGCTCAAGCGTCTGCTCACCGCTCCGCAAGGCCGCGGCTATCGTATTCGCAAGCGTTCGAACCACATCACTGTATTTGTAGATACAAAAAATACTAACGCTGAAAAGTAAACAGAAATGGGACAGAAAATTAATCCAATAGCAAACCGCCTCGGTATTGTACGTGGTTGGGACTCCAACTGGTTTGGCGGTAAGAATTACGGAGATACGATCCTCGAGGACAGCAAGATCCGCGAGTATCTGAATGCCCGTCTGGCTGAGGCAAGTATTTCGCGTATCGTGATTGAGAGAACTCTCAAGCTTGTAACTGTAACTGTCTGCACCGCTCGCCCGGGTTACATCATCGGCAAGGGTGGCCAGGAGGTTGACAAACTGAAGGAGGAGTTGAAGAAGATTACCAAACAGGATGTTCAGATCAACATCTTCGAGGTAAAACGTCCGGAACTTGACGCTACCATCGTAGCTACCAAGATCGCCCGTCAGCTGGAGGGTAAGATCGCTTACCGCCGTGCTGTGAAGATGGCCATTGCATCGACGATGCGTATGGGCGCTGAGGGTATCAAGGTACAGGTCAGCGGCCGTCTGAACGGCGCTGAGATGGCTCGCAAGGAGATGTACAAAGAGGGTCGTACCCCGCTGCACACTCTGCGCGCTGACATCGACTACTGCCACGTAGGCGCTCTGACCAAGGTAGGTATCATCGGCGTAAAGGTTTGGATCTGCCGTGGTGAAGTCTATGGCAAGAAAGACCTGGCTCCTAACTTCGCAGTTAAGCAGGAAGGCCGCGGTGGCGACCGTCGCGAAGGCGGCGAGCGTCGTGGTGGTTTCCGTCGCAACAAGAAACAATAATGTTTAACCAAATTGTAGAACAGAACAGTTATGTTACAACCTAAGAAAACTAAATTCCGCCGCTCGCAGAAAGGCCGCATCAAAGGCAATGCGCAGCGCGGTAACGAACTGGCTTTCGGCTCGTTCGGTATCAAGAGTCTGGGTACGATCTGGTTGACTGGTCGTCAAATCGAGGCAGCGCGTGTGGCTGTTACCCGTTATATGCAACGTCAAGGACAAGTGTGGATCCGTGTCTTCCCGGACAAACCGATCACCAAGAAGCCTTTGGATGTACGTATGGGTAAAGGTAAAGGTGCTCCGGAAGGATTCGTCGTACCATTGGAACCCGGTCGTATTATCTTCGAGATTGACGGCGTACCCTATGACGTAGCTAAAGAGGCACTCCGCCTCGCTGCGCAGAAGTTGCCGATTTTGACCAAGTTTGTTGTGCGTCGCGACTACGACCCAACCCAAAATGTATAATGGATTATGAAAACTGCAGAAATTAAAGAATTAACCATTGCTGAGATTGAGGAGCGTCTGGCTACCGAGAAAGAGAGCCTTCAGCGCATGAAGATCAACCACAGCATCTCTCCGCTGGAGAATCCTATGCAGATTAAGGTGGCTCGCAGGAACATCGCTCGTCTGGCTACGGAGCTTCGCAGCAGAGAATTAACAAAGTAAATTGACGAACACATGGAAACAAGAAATCTAAGAAAAGAGCGTGTAGGTGAAGTCGTTTCCAACAAGATGGATAAGACGATTGTCGTAGCCGTTAAGTGGAAAGAGAAACACCCCATCTATGGCAAGTTTGTGAACAAAACTCGCAAGTTCCATGCTCATGACGAGAACAACGAGTGCGGTATCGGCGATATCGTACGCATCATGGAGACTCGTCCCCTGAGCAAGACTGTTCGTTGGCGTTTAACTCAAATCATCGAAAGGGCTAAGTAATATGGTACAGCAAGAATCAAGGCTTATTGTAGCCGACAACTCAGGAGCCAAAGAGGCTCTGTGCATCCGCGTACTTGGCGGAACGAAGAAGCGCTATGCTTCGCTCGGTGATACGATCGTAGTAGCCGTGAAGGGCGTTATCCCCTCCAGCGACATCAAGGACGGTACGGTTAGCCGTGCTATCGTGGTGCGCGTGAAGAAGGAAGTGCGCCGCGCTGACGGCAGCTACATCCGTTTCGATGACAACGCATGCGTACTTATCTCAAACGCAGGCGAACTCCGCGGCAGCCGTATCTTCGGTCCGGTAGCCCGTGAGCTCCGTCAGACGAACATGAAGATTATTTCGTTAGCACCCGAAGTGCTCTAATCACTTAAAAAGTTTAACAACATGACAAAGTTACATATCAAAAAAGGTGATATCGTCTATGTAAACGCCGGTGGTTCGAAGGGCAAGACGGGACGCGTGCTCGAAGTGCTCAAAGAGAAGCAACGTGCTATCGTAGAGGGTGTAAACATGGTGTCGAAAGCCACCAAACCTAATGCGAAAAATCCGCAAGGCGGAATGGTTAAGCAGGAGGCTCCCATCCATATCTCTAACCTCAATCCTGTCGAGGACGGCAAACCCGTTCGCGTAGGTCGAGTAGAGAAGGATGGCAAACTCGTGCGTGTAAGTAAAAAAACCGGTAAAGAAATTTAACAATGAATACAGCGAGTTTAAAACAAGATTATCAGGAGCGTATCGTTCCGGCTCTGGTTAAAGAGTTCGGCTATACGACCGTGATGCAGTGCCCGAAGCTCGAGAAGATTGTTCTCAATCAAGGCTTGGGCGAGGCTACTGCTGATAAGAAGATCATTGAAGTCGCTCTGCAGGAGATGACTACCATCGCCGGACAGAAAGCTGTTGCAACTCTTTCGAAGAAAGATATTGCTCAGTTCAAGGTACGTAAGAAGATGCCTATCGGCGTTCGCGTTACCCTCCGTGGCGAGCGTATGTACGAGTTCCTGGAGCGTCTGGTACGCGTGGCGCTGCCCCGTATCCGTGACTTCAAGGGTATCAACAGCAAGATGGATGGTCGCGGTAACTATACACTCGGTATCACCGAGCAGATCATCTTCCCGGAAATTAACATTGATAACATCACGAAACTGCAGGGTATGAACATCACCTTCGTTACCACCGCCAACACCGATGCCGAAGGATTCGCTCTGCTCCGTGAGTTTGGTTTACCGTTCAAAAAGTAAAGACTATGGCAAAAGAATCAATGAAAGCCCGTGAGGTGAAGCGTGCTGCTCTGTGCAAGAAGTATGCGGCCAAACGTGCGCAACTGCTCAAGGACGGCGACTACGAAGGACTGCAGGCTCTGCCTAAGAACGCCAGCCCCGTACGTCTGCACAACCGCTGCAAGATCACCGGTCGTCCCAAAGGTTACATGCGTATGTTCGGACTCAGCCGTATTCAGTTCCGCGAGATGGCTTCCAAAGGCTTGATCCCGGGAGTTAAGAAAGCAAGCTGGTAAAAAACAACTCCGCAAGTTCCGCAGCATCCGAAGGTTCCACATGCCAAACGGTCAACCACGATCAGGCATGTAAGTGCCTCCGGTAGCGCGGAAGACTGCGGGAGAAAATAATTATTAATCTTTAAACAATGTCAGGACAGCCCTGATAATTTTAAAACAAGTAAAACAATGACAGATCCTATCGCAGATTACCTGACCCGACTCAGGAATGCAATCAAAGCAGGCCACCGCGTAGTGGAAGTTCCTGCTTCGAATCTGAAGAAAGAGATCACCCGTATCTTGTTCGAGAAAGGTTACATCCTCTCCTACAAGTTCGTGGAAGATGGCCCTCAAGGCACTATCAAGATTGCCTTGAAGTATGATCCGGTTAACAAAGTTAACGCCATCAAGAAGTTACAACGTGTATCCACTCCGGGTATCCGTCAGTATGTTGGCTATCGCGAGATGCCGCGCGTATTGAACGGTCTGGGTATCGCTATCCTTTCCACATCGAAAGGCGTGATGACCAACAAAGAGGCGCTCGGCCTCAAGCTCGGTGGTGAGGTTATTTGTTATGTTTATTAATGTAGGGAGGAACAGACTATGTCAAGAATTGGTAAATTACCTGTAGCTATTCCTGCCGGCGTAACCGTAACAGTTAGCCCTGAGAATATTGTAACAGTTAAAGGTCCGAAAGGCGAGTTGAAGCAAGCCGTTGACCCCGCTATCAAAGTCGAGGTTGAAGGCGCAGAATGCCACGTAACCCGTCCGAACGATGAGAAAGAAATGCGTGCTAAACATGGCTTGTACCGTGCCCTGATCCACAACATGGTTGTTGGTGTGCATGATGGCTACAAAGCTACGTTGGAGCTCGTTGGTGTAGGTTATCGTGTTGAGCTCGCTAAGCCCCAGTTGCTTAACTTCTCGCTCGGTTATACACACCCCATCTACCTCCAGCTCCCCGCTGAGGTGAAAGTTGAGACGAAAGCAGAGCGTAACCAGAACCCGCTCGTGATCCTTGAGTCCGCTGACAAGCAACTGCTCGGTCAGATATGCGCAAAGATCCGCTCGTTCCGTATGCCGGAACCGTATAAGGGCAAGGGTATCCGCTTCCAAGGTGAAGTTGTACGTCGTAAGGCTGGTAAGTCGGCTGGTAAATAATAGAAAGGAAAGATTATGATTCAGAAAATAGCAAGAAGACTCAAGATTAAAGCTGCTATCCGCACCAAGGTGTCGGGTACAGCCGAGCGTCCTCGTCTGACCGTATTCCGCAGCAACAGCCAGATTTATGCCCAAGTCATTGACGACGTTAAGGGGGTAACACTCGCAAGCGCTTCGTCGCTCGGAATCAAAGATAAGATGACTAAGACAGAGAAAGCCGCTCTCGTTGGCAAGGCTATCGCCGAGAACGCCATCAAGGCTGGTGTTACCGAGGTCGTTTTCGACCGCAACGGTTACCTCTATCACGGTCGAGTTCAACAATTGGCTGACGCTGCCCGCGAGGCAGGTCTCAAATTCTAATAGACTACGATTATGCAAAGAGTTAAAACTACACAAGACCTGGAGCTCAAGGAGCGCCTCGTTGCTGTCAACCGTGTAACGAAAGTTACCAAGGGTGGACGTACATTCACTTTCGCAGCTATCGTAGTTGTTGGAAATGAGAATGGTATAGTTGGTTACGGTCTGGGTAAGGCCGGCGAAGTTGCCGCTGCTATGCAGAAGGCTACCGAAGCTGCCAAGAAGAACCTCATCCAAGTGCCTATCTTGAAAGGTACGATCCCTCACGAGCAGGAGTCGAAGTTCGGCGGTGCTCGCGTACTGCTCAAACCTGCATCGCAAGGTACAGGTGTGAAAGCCGGTGGTGCTATGCGTGCCGTGCTCGAGAGCGTTGGCGTAAAGGATGTGCTGGCTAAGGCTAAAGGTTCGTCGAACCCCCACAACCTCGTTAAGGCTACTATCGCCGCCCTCGGCGAGATGCGTGACGCACGTATGGTAGCTCAGAACCGTGGCGTAAGCCTCTCTACAGTGTTTAACGGATAAATTCATTGAAGATTATGGCAAAGATTAAAATTCAGAAAGTTCGCAGCACTATCAAATCTCCGAAAGTGCAGAAGGAAACGATGGAAGCCCTTGGTCTTCGTAAGATGAATGCTATCGTTGAGCACGAGGCTACCCCCGCTATTCTCGGCATGGTCGAGAAAGTGAAACACTTGGTAAAAGTAATTGACTAAAATCGTTTGGAATTATGGAATTGAATAACTTAACACCCGCCAAAGGCTCTGTAAAGACCGCCAAGCGTATCGGTCGTGGTCCCGGTTCGGGACTCGGTGGTACTTCTACCCGTGGTCACAAAGGTGCCAAGTCGCGTTCGGGTTACTCGAAGAAGATTGGCTTCGAGGGTGGTCAGATGCCTATGCAGCGTCGTCTGCCTAAGTTCGGATTCAAGAATATTAACCGCGTTGAGTACAAGGCTATCAACCTGGCTACTCTGCAGGAACTGGCTGAGGCCAAGAAGCTCGAGAAGATCGGCGTAGCCGAGCTCCACGAGGCCGGTTATGTAGCCAAGAACGTTCTGGTTAAGATCCTCGGTAACGGCGAACTGAAAGCTAAACTGACCGTTGAGGCTAACGCCTTCTCGAAGAAAGCTGAAGAGGCTATCACCGCTGCCGGTGGTGCGATTGAAAAAATTTAATAAACGTAGTTTATGAAGTCTTGTGCAAGCCGAGTGAAAGCTTGCTTTCGCAACTCGGCGACGCCAAGGCTCCATAGCAAAACAAAGTTTTGATATGAAATTTATAGAGACATGTAAAAATATCTGGAAGATCGAGGACCTCCGCAATCGTCTGCTGACCACGGCTTTGTTCGTGCTCATCTATCGTTTCGGTTCGTTCGTCGTTCTCCCGGGTATTGACCCTACAGCCTTGTCTGCTCTGCATAGCCAGACAGCAGGTGGTCTGATGGCGCTCTTGGATATGTTCTCCGGTGGAGCCTTCTCCAATGCGTCGATCTTCGCCCTGGGTATTATGCCGTACATCTCTGCGTCTATCGTAATCCAACTGCTCTCTATCGCAGTGCCTTACTTCCAGAAGATGCAGAAAGAAGGCGAGTCCGGACGTCAGAAGATGAACCAGATCACGCGCTATCTGACCGTGGCTATTCTGCTCTTCCAGGGACCGAGCTACCTCGTGAACTTGGCAGTTCAGATGGGCCAGGCAGGACAGCCGTTGGCTATCGGTTTCAACTGGTTCACTATCTCATCGACCATCCTCCTCTGCGCGGGCTCTATGTTCGTCATGTGGCTGGGTGAGCGTATCACCGACCGCGGTGTTGGAAACGGTATTTCCTTCATCATCTTGATCGGTATCATCGCGCGTCTCCCGGGTGCATTCGTGCAGGAGTTCTCCAGCCGTCTTAACGACGCCGGTGGTGGTCTGATCGTGTTCCTGCTTGAGGTCGTTATCCTCCTCCTCGTGTTTGCGTTCGCAATCATGTTGGTGCAGGGTACACGTCGTATTCCGGTGCAATACGCAAAGCGTATCCAGGGTAATAAGCAATATGGCGGTGTGCGTCAGTACATTCCTCTCAAGGTCAATGCTGCTAACGTGATGCCGATCATCTTCGCGCAAGCTATCATGTTCATCCCTATCGCTATCGTAGGTTTCCGTGCTTCGGAGTCCAATGCCTTCGTGCAAGCGTTCATGGATAACAACGGCTTCTGGTACAACTTCGTATTCGCACTGCTCATCATCGCTTTCACCTATTTCTACACCGCGATCATCATCAATCCGGTTCAGATGGCAGAGAACCTGAAGCTGAACAACGGATTCATTCCGGGTGTGAAACCGGGTAAGAAAACGGCTGAGTATATCGATACTATCATGAGTCGCATCACGTTGCCGGGCTCTATCCTGCTCGCTATCATCGCTATCCTGCCGGCGTTCGCTCGCCTGTTCGGTGTAACGATGGGCTTCGCGCAGTTCTTCGGCGGTACGTCCCTGCTCATCATGGTAGGCGTTATATTGGATACTTTGCAGCAGATTGAGAGCCACCTCCTGATGCGTCACTATGACGGATTCTTCGAGTCCGGCATGCGTATCAAAGGCCGCTCCGGTGCTATGGCTTACTAA
>JAFPNK010000048.1 GCA_017401985.1 Paludibacteraceae bacterium
GACGGTGTTTCTGGTTATCCTCACCGGTGTATTCCAGTTCGAAACGCTCGGGCAGGTTATAATCCACCTGAATGGTACCTAACTGCCAACGACGACCGAGGGCATCCTTGATCATGAAGTCGAGTTTAGGACCATAGAAAGCAGCCTCTCCGGTCTCTTCGCGTGCCGGAAGGTTCATCTCCTTGCAAGCCTCGCGAATGGCGTTCTCTGCCTGCTCCCAAATCTCATCGGAACCCACGTATTTCTCGTGGTTATTCGGGTCACGAAGCGAGATCTGTGCCTCGTACTCTTTGAAATCCAGCGCTTTGAAGATGATATTGATAATCTCCATGACGCGGATGAACTCCTGCTTAACCTGATCCTGACGGCAGAAGATATGCGCATCGTCCTGCGTGAACGAACGTACACGTGTCAGTCCGTGCAGCTCACCCGACTGCTCGTAGCGGTACACGGTACCGAACTCTGCGCAACGGAAAGGCAGATCCTTATAACTACGCGGACTGTTTTTGAAGATCGCACAGTGGTGCGGGCAGTTCATCGGCTTCAGCAGATAGACTTCACCTTCCTCCGGCGTGGTGATCGGTTGGAAACTATCCTTACCGTAGTGATCCCAGTGTCCTGAAGTGAGGTACAGGTTCTTGGAACCAATATGCGGAGTGATAACCTGCTGATAACCATAACGTTTCTGGATCTTTTTAAGAAAATCCTCCAAACGCAGACGTAGCGCCGTTCCCTTCGGCAACCAGATAGGCAGACCTTTGCCAACCATGTCGCTGAACATGAACAGTTCCAACTCTTTACCGATCTTACGGTGGTCACGTTTCTTCGCCTCTTCGAGCAACACGAGGTACTCGTCCAACATGGCTTTTTTCGGGAACGAGATACCGTAGATACGCGTCATCATCGGGCGTTTTTCATCGCCGCGCCAATAAGCGGCAGCACAGGACAGCACTTTGACCGCCTTAATCGGTTCAGTACTCAACAAGTGCGGACCGCGACAAAGATCGGTGAACGCGCCTTGTGTATAAGTAGTGATGTGACCGTCCTCCAACTCGGAGATTAACTCGCACTTGTAACTCTGCCCCTTGTCTCCGAAAGCCTTGAGTGCATCAGCCTTGCTGATGGACTTTTTAACAAGCTGCTCTTTCTTCGCGCGCAGCTCCATCATCTTCGCCTCGATAGCCTGGAAATCGCTATCCTTGATTACCACGCCTTCGGGAGGCATCACATCATAGTAGAACCCGTTCTCGATAGCAGGACCGATACCGAACTGAATGCCCGGATAAATCTCCTGCAGCGCCTCTGCCATCAAGTGGCTCGATGTATGCCAGAAAGCATGCTTTGCCTCCGCGTCATCCCACTTGTGGAGTTTAATAGCGGCATCAGCCTCGATCGGTTGGTTCAACTCTACGATTGTCCACTCTTGTTCACCTTGTTTGATTGATGCGCAAAGGATATCTTGCGCCAAACGACTGCTGATTGATTCAGCGATTTGCAGAGCGGTTACTCCGCTCTCATACTCACGGACAGAACCGTCCGGAAATTGAATTTTAATCATAATTAAATAAACCTACAAATGTTTACGGCTACAGGCTCACAACTGCCCTTTCGCCAAAATCGGCTGCAAAGGTACGAAAAAAAATACATATATGCAAATATATGTCGCAAAAATTTGCATAGTTCAAATATTTTTACTACTTTTGCAGCCGATTTGATTATTAATCGCTATGAAGAACTATTTCAAACGTATTTACCTTATTCTAATATGCGCATTATGCGCGAGTGTATGGTCGCTTCCTATGTTCGGTTGGGGGCAAGAAGGACACCGCATCATTGCCCAGATAGCGTACGACAACTTAAGTAACAATGCCCGCAAACAGGTGGACAAAACCCTGGGCAAGCACGGAATGATCTACTATGCCAATTGGGCGGACGAGATCAAAAGCGACAATATTTATCCGAACAGTTACGATTGGCATTTTCAGGATTTCGAAGGTGATTTGAGCGACAGCATTGTGGCTGACGCGTTGGATCATTACCCACTCGAGGGCGGTAACATGTACCGCACCCTTGATTCGTTGGAATGGGAGATGGCAGCTGAGCGCGTATCTATCACCAACGCCATCCATGTGCTGCGTTTCTACGTGCACTTGAGCGGCGACCGTTACTGCCCTATGCACATGGCACACATGAGCGACAAAGGTGGTAATATGGTGAAGATGGCATGGTTCAGTCAGCAACCGAACACCAATCTGCACGAAGTTTGGGACACCAAACTGATTGAGAGTCAGGGCTATAGCTACACCGAATACGCGCGCATGCTGGAGGATGAATACAAGGACAGCAAACGTATCATTGAGAAGATGAGCGATGAGCAGTTACTCTTAGACTGCTATCACTTGACGCAGGCCATCTATCGGTACCAGGAAACGTGGGACGGGAATACCTACCATTATATTTACACCTGGCGCCAATCCATGGAGCGGCAATTATATATTGCCGGTATCGCTTGGCTCAAAAACTGAACGCGATTTTTAAATAAGGGTTATGGGCAACGGAAAGAAGTACATAATTGGTCTGGTGGCGTTGGTGTGCGCGATGAGTGCCAGCGCAGGTACCAATCTGCAGTTATATTACGATTTCGGTAGTCTTGGCACCGCGTGTCCGAATCAACGCACCAACCGAATGACCACCACGCTGGAGTTGTTCTACGCCGACCCCTGGGGTAACACGTTCGCATTCGTTGATTTCGACTATAACATCCACCCCACAGACCCGAAGAGCACGCCGTTCATGGCCTATACGGAGATTGCACGATGCCTTAATTTCTGGGGCAACACGGCGGCGAAAGATCTGAGTATTCAGGTGGAATACAACGGCGGTTTGGGTATCTACAAAGATGCAGCGGGAGACCTTCGCGGATACGGCATTCAACACGCCGGACTGGTCGGACTGAACTACTGTCTGCACACTGCTGATTACAAGAACATCTTCAACCTCGAGTTGCTGTACAAATACATCGCTGATGATTATAACGGCATTCATAACCAAGTGCCGCTGCAGTTCACGTTCGTATGGGGTTGTGATGATTTTTGCACCGCACCCGGTCTGCGTTTCTCCGGTTTTCTCGATATATGGGGACAACGCAATGCGGCCGGACAGTCGTTCGTCATGATCTCCGAACCGCAATTATGGTACAACGTAGGCCGGTGGTTCAAGTGCCCGAACCTGAATATCGGCACGGAAATAGAATTCAGTTATAATTTTTCCGGTTCTAAATTCATGTGCAATCCCTGTCTGGGTGTCAAGTGGTGTTTTGATTAAAAAAAAAGAAAGGCTGCCAACCGGCAGCCTTTTCTTTTTTATTGATGTTGTTCTCTTAACAAATCGTTCACCGTCTTCACCGGATTGAAGGTGCTGACCGGTACTTCTACGAAGATCGTATTCCAGCGGCTCATAGCACCATTCCACAAACCCGGCAACTCCAGCGCCAACAGTTCCTTACCGTCCTTCGACTTGTTGGAAATGAAGCCCGTCTTCGGATCCACGTACTTCGGCAGGTCAAACGGCTTGCCTTCGTAATCACGAATAGCACACACAAGATCCACCGGATTGAAGTGCGTACTCTGCGCCATCAGAGCCGGATCGCTGATCTGCGTGGACTCCAAGATCTGGCAACTGATCGAACCGTCAGCTTCACGAACCAAGAACGGACCACCACCAGGCTCACCGGTGTTCTTAACTACACCGCAGACACGAATAGGACGATTCAGTTTCGCGCGTTCCTCGTCACTCAGGTTCGGATTCTTCAGCGCCTCGAACACACGTTTCTGTTCGGTTACCAACACGCCGGCCAAGATCTGTTTGTAACGAATAGTATCTTTCTTCAGCCGATCCGGAACGACGTTATCTATATTCTTAATGAACACAATGTCTGCGTCCTGCTGATTCAGGTTCTCAATCAACGCACCGTGACCACCCGGACGGAAGAGCAACTTACCGTCTTTCGTTCTAAACGGCGTGCCATCCGGATTAGCAGCCAAGGTATCGGTA
This sequence comes from Paludibacteraceae bacterium, assembly GCA_017401985.1. Lineage (GTDB taxonomy): Bacteria > Bacteroidota > Bacteroidia > Bacteroidales > Paludibacteraceae > Colicola. Next base: position 4,054 of record JAFPNK010000048.1, read on the forward strand.
CTCGGTAACTGCTCCGAGAACGTCACGTCGTACTTAACACCATATTTCTCTTCGAACTTAGCCAGGTTCTCCGCAATATGCTGACGGAACAGCGGCAGGTGGTCGTGACTAACGGTAAAATGCAGATAAACGGTCGGTTTCTCGCCTTCGCCTTTACAGTACTGCGCACCTTCTACCAAGTGCTCCAACGCTGGCGTACGCGCACCGTCACGGTATTTATGGAAAAGCAACAAACCCTTCGGCAGCTCACCGTAATGCATATCTTGCAGCAAATAGCGCACTGCTTCTTGTCCTTCCTTACCTGCTAACTGCGGGCCGAAAGCAAACTTATCTTTGTTTGCCAGGAACTCCTGAATGAACGGCGTCTCAATACCGTCCTCCAAGTACTGGAACAGGTTCTTGAACATACGACTGGCTGCACCAGATGCCGGAACGAACTTCAAAATCTTGTGTCCCTCTTTCAAATACTGCTCCCAAGCGGCAATATACTCCTCCTGTTCCGCACGCTTCGGTGCCAAAATACCTTGCTTGGTCGAAGCCGGAGCTACGATGTCTAATTCAGGGAAACCGTTCTTGAAGCACTCCAATTGTGCCTCTGCTTTCTCTACAGAAATGCCCCGAGCCTGTAATTGCTCAAGGTCTTGTGCACTAAAATTGCTCATGGTTATAATGGGTTAAAGTTATTTCCGGCTGCAAAGATACAAAAAAATTTGCATATGTCAAAATATTTTTGTAATTTTGCAGCGAAATAAATGAAAAAATGGTAAATGACTAAATTGTAAACGGTCTTATGATACTTATTGCTGATAGTGGTAGCACAAAAGTTCACTGGTGCTTAGTCACCGCCAGTGGTCAATGTTCAGACGTCCGAACAGACGGCATCAACCCGCTTTTTCAGACTTGTGACGCAATGCGTAACAGCATTTCCAATCAACTCTTGCCGCAGATCGCTCCGCTCTTATGGGCCGGCACGCTGACGCACGTCTTCTTCTACGGAGCCGGTTGCACGCCCGAGAAAAAAGTATTCGTTCAAAAAGCCTTAGAATCGGTTTTCAAGAAAGCCGAAGTGCATGTAGCGTCCGACATGTTAGGCGCAGCACGCGGACTGCTTGGTCATAACGCCGGCGTCGCTTGTATCCTCGGCACAGGTAGCGGCTCATGCTTCTACGACGGCGAGAACATCGACTGGTGCGTGCCTTCCCTCGGTTATATCCTCGGCGATGAAGGTTCGGCTGCCGTTCTCGGCAAACGACTGGTAAGCGACTTGCTGAAGAACCAACTCGGTGATGACCTCAAAGAAGCGTTCTTTGCCGAATACGAAACATCGATGGCGGATATCATCGAGCACGTCTATCGGCAACCTTTCCCGAACCGTTTCCTGGCCAAGTTGTCTAAGTTCTGTGCCGACCACATAGACGACCCGCGGATCCATGATCTGGTGTATGACCACTTCGTGCAGTTCATTCGCCGCAACTTAGTGCAGTACCAAACGGATCAACCCATCGGGTTCGTCGGTTCAATCGCTTATTACTACCGCCCGATCTTGGAAGAAGCCATGCGCGCCGAAGGCCTCCCGCTCGGCACCATTCTTCAAGATCCGATTGAGGGACTCAAAACATACCATAAGGACGCGATTATCCCGACTACCTAGCATTTCCCTGATTACACCGAGACAATCACGTATCCCACCATACCCTATATATACATAGTATATATCCCGTGATTTTAGAAAATTACTGTTATGATATCCAATTTTTACCTCCCGGGACGAGTTTGTTCCACACAAGCCATCCGTAACATCGCTGCTCAAGCGAATACCCCCTACACACTCATCTGTCTCAAACCCCATATTGAATGGGTGTATCTGGGACAGGAACGAATGATACAAGTGCTCCAAATGACAGGCGCCACCATGGCCTATGCCGACCATTTTGCCAACGGCCAGCAAGCACCCGTGATCGACTACCAGATTGGTGCACTACGCGATGATTTTGATTTCGGAGCCGTGCTTCTTTGGGACACCGCCAAACTCAAAGCCCTCGTGGCTCAAATGGACACCGACTACGAGTTCGCCGGTCTGTACGACTTACGCCTTCGCGCTTCGCAATCAAGCGAAACCGCGCTCACCCATATACCGGAGTTCCTCTACTACGAGATTGAAGAGGACACCCGTAAATCCGGAGAGAAACTGTTTGACTATGTCAACCCGGCTAACCGTCAGGTGCAGATTGAAATGGAAGCTTGCGTCACCGCGCATCTCAAGCGAATAGGTGCATACCTCCAACCCGGCGCGTATAAAGAGTTGCCGGCAGCTGACGACACGTACCCCGTTACTGCGTCCGTCATCATTCCTTGTAAGAATCGCGCACGCACGATAGCCGATGCCATTCACTCTGCACTCAACCAAAAAGTGCGTGAAGGTTATTCGTTCAATGTCATCGTGGTCGATGACAACTCGACCGACGGCACCGCAGAGATTATAAAAAATCTTACAGCGCAGCGGTCTTACAGTGAAACGGTCTTACAGCAAAGCGGTCATACAGGCGCAGCCGGTCTTATTTACATCGCTCAAGACAAGACCTGGCACGCCATCGGAGGTAACTGGAACGTGGCTATTCATGACCCGCGATGCGGTAAATATGCCATCCAACTCGACTCCGACGACACCTACTTCGACGAGAACACCGTACAACGTTTCATCGATGCCTTTGAGTCCGGCAACTACGGTATGGTCATCGGCACCTACCAACTGACGAACATGGCGGGTGAAATCTTACCTCCGGGTGTGATTGACCACCGCGAGTGGACCGATGACAACGGACGCAACAATGCCCTTCGCATCAACGGCCTCGGTGCACCGCGTGGGTTCTATGTACCGCTGCTGCGTACCATCAACTACCCGACCACCAAATACGGAGAAGACTATGCTGTCGGACTGCGCATCTCGCGCGACTGGCCTATCGGACGTATCTACGACGTGCTCTATAACTGCCGCCGATGGGAAGATAACTCTGACGCCAACTGTGACATCGTGGCTATGAACCGCAATAACTGGTACAAAGATCGTCTCCGCACATGGGAGTTACAATCAAGGTTGGCATATTAACGGCGCCGAAAATTGAATTCGAACAACGCGAGCACACGTTCCTGCTAAAGAACGTGCGTATCGGTATAGGCTTTCATTGGGACCGGCATGAAGACCAAGAGTTCGCAGGCCAACTTGAGATACGAACCAATCCAGACGGCACCCAAACAGCCATCAACACGCTCGACCTTGAAGACTATCTCTGCTCCGTCATCTCTTCAGAGATGAATGCCAACAGTCCAATGGAACTGCTCAAAGCGCATGCCATCATCTCCCGTAGTTGGGCTATGCGGGCCATGCAGCACCCTAACCACGAAGGCTTTCACGTCTGCGGTGATGATCATTGTCAACGCTACGAAGGACTCCACCGAATGAATGAACGTGCCATCCAAGCCGTGCGAGAAACGGCCGGACAAGTACTCATGTACGATGATGAGATCTGCGACTGTCGCTACTATAAGTGTTGCGGCGGACGATCGGAAATCTGGCGAACATGTTGGGAAGACATCGACGTGCCATACATCCAATCGGTCGAATGCCCCTACTGCGGTCGAATAAGCGAACGCACTTTATCCCTGGTCCTCAACAACTACGACCAGGAGACAAAAGATTTTCATGACTGGAAAGTGACTTATACCGCCGAAGAACTATCCGAAATCATTCGCACCAAGTCCGGCATCGACTTCGGTACAATAACTGACCTTATCCCGCTTCATCGTGGCGCAAGCGGACGCATTGACAAGCTTCGCATTGTAGGTACAAAACACACGGAAGACATTGGAAAAGAACTCAAAATCCGCCTCTGGCTAAGTCCCACGTGCCTATATAGTTCGTGGTTCGATGTAAAGAAATCAACCATCAAACCTACAAACCCTCAAACCAGCGCGGAGCGCCAAACGTTTACTTTGATTGGTCACGGTTGGGGACACGGAGCCGGACTCTGTCAGATAGGCGCCGCACAAATGGCTGAAGAAGGATTCACACACGAACAGATACTCGCACACTATTATGTCGGCACTCGAATTGGCATTGCAACGCTCTAAATATAAACACCTCTCGGATGACGAGTGGCATTGGTTTTTGCAGCAGGTCGAGGGACGCGAACGCACTGCCGACAAGTTGCCCACTTTCGCCACCATCGAAGACTGGTGGTACCCCGTGCGCCTTAGTTGCGAACAGTGTTCGTCCGAACTAACAGCTAAGTATAAAGCTTCGCTCATAAACGGTGAAAAGATGGTGGATTTAACCGCAGGTTACGGAGTAGATACATTTTTCCTTTCCAAACAATTCACACACACCGACTACGTAGAGCAGAATGCCGAACTATGCCGCATAGCAGCGCATAATTTTGCTAATAAACCCATTACTATCCACAATACAACCGCTGAGAATTTCCTAGCCTCAGCAGGCCAATACGACCTTATTTTTGCAGATCCTGCGCGAAGAGATAGTCACGGCGGTAAAGTATTCCGATTATCCGACTGCACCCCGAATATAGTGGAACTTTTGCCGGAATTACTAAAGCACGGCAAACAACTGCTGCTGAAACTCTCCCCTATGCTCGACATCACACAAGCAATAAAAGAGTTATCTGCTGTCAATTGGGACATTCACATAGTCGCCGTCAAAAACGAAGTCAAAGAAGTGTTACTTTTAAGCGGAGGAAACGGGACCATCACCGCCATCGACCTCACCGAACCCGAAAAGGCCTTCGTCTTCACCCGCGAACAAGAGAGTCTTTCAGCGAAGCGGTCTTTCAGTGAAACGGTCTTTCAGTGCAACGGTCTTTCAGGCGCAGCCGGTCTATATTTATACGAGCCTTCAGCGAGTATATTAAAAGCCGGTGCATACAAACTGATTGCTCAACGATTCGGTCTCCAAAAACTGGATATCAACACCCATCTATACGCCTCCGACAAACTGATAGAAGAATTTCCGGGTCGTGTTTGGCAGATAAAATCAAACGACTTCAAACAATTTCAAACCACTTCAAACAATCTAAAACACGCAAACATACTTTGCCGTAACTACCCTTTGACGCCGGAACAACTGAAGAAAAAACTGCACCTCCGGGATGGAGGCACAGCTTTTGTCATTGGTTGCCGAGTGAACGGTAAACCTACTCTTTTCTACGCAGAACGGGTGTAAAAAATCTATTTTATGCCAAAATATTTGCATATGTCAGAAAAAAGCACTAATTTTGCGGCGAAATTATTGAAACTCAAATAATACACATATGAAAAAATTTATCTTTACTTTGCTCGCCCTTATGGCTTGCACACTCACTTATGCTGAGATTATCCGGCTCGGCGATTTGTATTACTCGTTAGGTACGACGACTGCTACACTGGTCAAAGACCAGAGTTCAGACCAGTCCGTTTATAAGGCATTTACCACGGTAACAATTCCGGCATCGGTGACGTATAATAACTACACCTATCCCGTAACCACTATCGGGACAGATGCATTTGAGAACTGCGCCAACTTGCAGTCGGTTACCATCCCAACCTCTGTCACCACTATCAACAGTTACGCATTCAACGGATGTACGAAATTAGGCAGTGTGAACTTAGAAGAAGGATTGGTGACAATTGGTACCAGTGCCTTCTATAACTGCAACCTGACAAGTATCACGATTCCGAGCACGGTAACGTCCATCGGTAACGGAGCGTTCAAAAGCAACCCGACCGTTTCGGTCACTTGGCTTCCTGCGGAGTGCGCCATCGGAACAGGCGAAGATGCACCGTTCTACAGCACAAGCTCTAAAATCACTTCCTTCACTTTCGGTCCGAACGTAGAGCTGGTTCCTGCATATATCTGCAAGAACATGAGCAAACTGGACACCGTTGTTCTTCCCCCATCCGTTTATAGACTTGGCCAATATGCTTTCCAATATTGTACCTCGCTTAAGTCTATTAACCTGCCGGTGACGCAAAAGACCTTGCCGCAAAGTTTCTTAGAAGGTTGTATAGCTTTGGAGACGATCGAACTGCCGGCTACCTTGACGACCATCAGCACGGATGCTTTTTATGGTTGTACGTCGCTCAAGAATGTGAACCTGCACGAAGGTATAACGACTATCTATAATCGGGCGTTCTATAACTGCAAACTGGAGAACATCACGATCCCAAGCACCGTCACTTCGATTGGTAACGGTGCGTTCAAAAGCAACCCTACCAAGTCCGTTGTTTGGTTGCCCGCTACGTGCTCTATCGGAACAGGCGAAGATGCACCGTTCTACAGCACAAGCTCGCAAATCACCTCCTTCACCTTCGGTGACAGCGTGCAGACCATTCCGGCGTATCTGTGTAAGAACATGAGCAGGCTGGATACCGTTGTGCTGCCTCCTTCCGTTTCGTCGCTCGGTCAGTACGCGTTTATGAATTGTACGTCGCTCAAATCGATCAACCTGCCGGTGACGCAGAAGACGCTGCCCGTCAGTTTCTTTGAAGGCTGTTCCTCGCTGGAGTCTATCGAATTGCCGGCGACCCTGACGACCATCAGCACGGATGCTTTCTACGGCTGTTCCAAACTACGCAATGTGAACCTGCATGAAGGTATCATCAATATCGGCATAAGGGCGTTCGTCAACTGCAAACTGACGAATATCACGATCCCGAGTACCGTGACCTCTATTGGCAGCAAGGCTTTCCAGGGTAACCCGACGACCTCGGTCACATGGCTGCCTAAGACCTGCTCCATCGGTTCGGACGACAATGCACCGTTCTACAGCACGAGTTCGCAGATCACGTCCTTCGTTTTCAGCGACAGCGTGAAGACCATCCCGGGCTATCTGTGCTATAAGATGAACAAGCTGACCAACATTGCATTGCCCGAGAGCCTGACAACCATCGGTCAGTACGCGTTCAACAATTGCTCCCTGCTCAAAGACGTAACCATCCCTGCATCCGTGAGCTCGATCGGCACCTACGCCTTCGCGTTCTGTACATCCATCAAGCACTTTGAGTTCCCGGCCGGCATCACAACGCTCACGACCAGTGTATTAGAGGGTTGTACGGCTTTACAGTCAGTTATTATCCCAAGTACTGTCACAACTATCAATCAAGACGCGTTCTACGGTTGTTCAGGTTTGCAGGAGATTCATAACTACGCCTTCACACCGCAGACGATAACAGAACGCGCCGTGTATAACGTGAACAAGCACACTTGTATCCTCTATGTGCCGATGGATTACATTGACCTGTACCGTGCCAAATCGGTGTGGTGTGATTTCGACAACATCATCGGCGTAGCAACAGATCTGCAGTTTGAAGACCAGACCGTGCAAGTGACCTATCTCAAACAGGATAGCACGCTCCATTACATGGAAGCGCAGAACTGGTCCATCCCGCACGCTCCGCGCATCGACGGTTTCACGTTCCTCAAATGGCAAGTGCTACCGGGCGATCTGGCTGACGGTATTGTACTGCAAGCCGTTTATACATCGAACACCACGACGGACGTACAGGCCGAGGTAGTGGTTAACCCGGCCAACAATACGCAGAAACTCATTCGCCAAGGAAACGTGTATATCCTTCGCGACGATGAGTTGTTCACCATAACGGGTCAAAAAGTAAAATAAGATTATCCTAACGGATTGAAAATATCCATCCCGAAGGCAGACGTGAAAGCGTCTGCTTTTTTTAGATTCTCCGCTGTGTCCAATTCAATACCCTTATTTGGCGTCATCAGCATAATACGGTCACTCAGCGCCAATGCCAAATCCAACTCGTGTGTGGAAATCAACACCGTCTTGCCTTGCTCCTGCGCTAACTGACGCAACAACCGCAACACCAGTATACGATGCGGTAAGTCCAAATGCGCCGTCGGCTCGTCTAACAAGATAATCGGCGTCTGCTGCGCCAAGGCCTTTGCAATCAATATTCGCTGCTTCTCGCCGTCACTATGGGCGTTGAAGGGCGTAACGGTTATCGGGGAGCGGTTATCGGTTATCGAAAATCCCACCGCTTCCAACGCTTGCTCAATAAACTGCTCGTCCTTGTCTGTCAACCCGCCCAAGAACGATGTATATGGATAGCGTCCCATCGCCACTACATCGTGCACCGTTGTGTTTTCCATCGAGAGTCGTTCGGTAAGCACCAAGGCAATGGACTTGGAATCACAATGCGTAAACTCCCCGCTCAAAGCAGGTTGCAGTCCTGCTAACGTTCTCAAAAGTGTTGATTTGCCACATCCGTTCGGACCTAACATACAAACCATCTCGCCTTGCTGCAAAGCAAAGTTCAAATCGGACTGAATGACAACCTCGTTGGAATGGCTGTCTCCGGCGACTCGCCGGTAACCGATGGTTAGCTTATTCGTAGAAATAGATACGTTGGACACGGCGACTAACAGAGGTTAAAATTTCGTATGTGATAGTTCCTAATTTATCCGCTAATTCTTGTAAAGGCATATGTTCGCCGAAGATCTCTGCAGTGTCTCCGGGGCGTGCATCGGTGCCGGTCACATCCACCATTGCCTGGTCCATACACACATTACCTACCACCGGACAACGCTGACCGCGCACCCACACTTCGCCACCATAATTGGAGAAACGGCGATCGAAACCATCGGCATAGCCGATAGGAATAACCGCAATCACCCGATCTTCCTCTAATTTCGTATGCCGGCCGTAGCCTATCGTCTCACCCGCCTTCACGGTCTTAACGGACAAGATCGTGGTCCTCAACGTACACACGTTGCGCAACTGCGCACCCGCAAACGAGAAACCGTATAACCCAATTCCCAAACGGCACATGTCGAACTGGTAATCCGTGAATCGCTCGATGCCCGCGCTGTTGCAAATATGCTTTATAATCGGATAATTGAGTCCTGCTTTCAGTTCTTCCGCGCAGGCGTCAAAATACCGAATCTGCTCCATTGTGAACGCATCGAACTGCGCCTCATCCGAACCTGCCAAATGCGAGAAGACCGACGCCACACGCACCGCTTTCGTGGCCTGCAGTTTTTCTATCAACCACGGCATATCCTCCTTATAGAATCCCAAACGATGCATTCCGCTGTCTATCTTCACATGAATCGGCACATTCTCCAACCCCTTGCTTTCAGCCGCAGCGACAACGGTCTTTAATGACTGATGGCTATACACATTCGGTTCTAAGTTATTTTCCAAAATCAAATCCATCGCAGCCACCTCCGGATCCATGATGATGATCGGTAACGTGATACCCGCTTTGCGTAACTCCACGCCTTCATCTGCCACCGCAACTGCCAGATAATCAACCAATCCGCTCTTCTGAAGCGCCTTGCTAACGTCCACACTACCGGCTCCGTACGCAAAAGCTTTCACCATACAAGTCAACTTGGTCGTCGGCTTCAACAGACTGCGGAAATACCGCACATTATCCACCAGAGCAGACAGATTCACCTCCATCACCGTCTCGTGCGTTTGATGCAAAATGCGCTCCGCAATCGTTTCTTCGTCGTATCCCAACGCGCGCATCACTGCTGCACACGTGCGCACATTCTGATGCGTCGGGTCTTCAATCACACGCTCCGAATGAACAAACAACTTATTCTTCTCCTCACGTTTCTGCTCCAGCGAGGCAAAATTCTCATCATGCTCATGACCGATATACGTGATCACACCTATCGTCGGGCGAATAATTCGCTCCAGCTTCTCCATCTCCCCTGGTTGACTGATTCCCGCCTCAAAGATAGCCAAAACAGGCTTATGTCTTTCAGGCGAAGCCGGTCTTACAGCGTTAGCGGTCTTTGTTCTTTCAGCGAAGCGGTCAGCGTTTTCAAGCTGGAAAACGCTAAGCGGCACGCCTATCTGCGAATTATACGATTTCGGCGAACGAATCACCTCATAGTCCTCTTTCAACAACTGATACAGCCATTCCTTCACCACCGTCTTGCCATTCGAACCCGTGATGCCGATCACCGTGCCCTCAAACTGACTCCGCACGTACGCCGCCAAGTCCTGCAACGCCTGCACAGCTTCACCCGTCACAAACGCACGCACTCCCTTCGCTTCCAGTTCCGGTATATACTTGGCGCCGTCGTTCTTCCCCGTCTTGATAGCAAAGAACATGGTTTGAGAAGCCCTTCGTGCATCCAACTGGCGGCTATCCGTCAACAAATGCCGAATCTCAAAATCCCCATCACCCGTCACCCGTAACCGGTAACCGTTCTTACCTTCAAAAACCTGCTTAATTTCAGATATTTTCATGATTTTATCACTTTGCGGCTGCAAAATTACATTTTTTTTTGCATATGTGCAAATTTTTTACTAACTTTGCACCCGAAAATGAATAATTTGCTCCGCTTCTAAACCGGTTGCGCCCAAATTTAAAAAATTATGACAACAGATACTATCCTTCTGATAATAGCCATTGTCGCGCTGATGATCTTCGGTTTTTGGTTCATCATGCATTCGCAGTACAAAAACGAAGAGCGCAAACGGCAGTGGGAACTCAAGCGTGAGTCCCAGAAAGCCGTTTCTCCTATTCGTCTCCGTGCTTACGAGCGCTTGGCATTACTACTCGAGCGCACCAAACCGGAGCATATGTTGATGGAGTTGCGCGCCAAGGAACCGAACGCTCTCGCCACATGGACCGTTCCGCAACTACAGCAGTACTTGCTGCAAACCATTCGGGCTGAGTTTGACCACAACCAGAGTCAACAAGTCTATGTGTCCGACGAAGTATGGGATATGATCGTGGATGCACGCGACCAGACAGCGGCGTTCATCATCTCTATGGTGGCGCAGATCCCACAGGGCGCAAATGCCCAGGTTTATGCAACCACCCTGCTCACCGCCTATGCGTCTAACGGCCTCACGCCTACCGACAAAGCACTCGAAGCACTCAAAGATGAAGCTAAAACGCTTATGTAGCATATTATTCTGTGTTCTGTGCTCTGTCAGCGCAGCGGTCTGTGCTCCTGCGGATTCCATCTACAACGGCACGCAGATCAAACTGGACATCGCGTCCCCTATTCTGACGCCCGCGCTGTACAAATGGCAGATGCAGCACTATGAACTGGCGGCGAACGTGAGGCTCGCGAAGCGGTTCTACCCGACATTCGAACTCGGTTATGCCGGTGGCTCAACCGCTCGCGGAGACAGCATCGCCTACACCGGACAAGGTGGGTTCTTCCGCGTCGGAGGGGATCTGAATCCGTTGAAGAAACATCCGGAATCGCCACACGCTTTTCTCGTGGGCGTTCGGCTCGGAACAGCCGTACAACAGTTCACCAACGGACCGGGACTCAAAAGCGGCGTAGCGGCTGACTGCTGGGGAGAGATAGTAGCCGGTTGCCAGGTGGAGATTGCTAAAGTGAACAACACCGCGTTCTACATGGGATGGATGGGACGGTTCAAATGCCTCTTCACACGCGAACTGACCGGTATACCGGCGGCCGACATGACAGCCATTTATATCCCCGGCTTCGGCAAACGCGATAACATCGCCTGGGGTGCCAACTACTACCTCGGATGGAGATTTTGAAAATTTGAAATCATAAATTATAAATCATAAATAAATTTACTATGAATTCGACACAACTTTTGAATCGTGCGGCAGACAACATTCGTATCCTGGCCGCAGCAGCAGTAGAGAAAGCTAAGAGTGGTCACCCGGGCGGCGCTATGGGTGGCGCAGACTTCATCAATGTGCTTTTCTCGGAATTCCTTGAGTACGATCCGGAGAACCCCGGATGGGAAGCACGCGACCGTTTCTTCTTGGACCCGGGTCACATGGCTCCTATGCTCTACGGACAACTCTGCCTGGCTGGTAAATTCACCCTCGAGGACCTGAAGAACCTCCGTCAATGGGGTTCGGTTACACCGGGTCACCCGGAGCGCGAGATTGAGCGAATGATTGAGAACACGTCCGGTCCGCTCGGTCAAGGTCATACGTTCGCTGTCGGTGCAGCTATTGCTGCCAAGTGGTTCAACACCCGTTACGGTGACATTCACAACCCGACCATCTACGCTTTCATCTCGGACGGTGGTGTACAAGAAGAGATCTCGCAAGGCGCAGGTCGTCTGGCCGGTCACCTCGGACTCGATAACCTTGTCATGTTCTACGACTCCAACACCATCCAGCTCTCTACCGGTTGCGGCGAAGTGACATCCGAAGACGTAGCAGCCAAATATGCTGCTTGGGGTTGGTTCGTACAGGAGATCCCTGGCAACGATCCGGACGCTATCCGCGAGGCGATCATCAAAGCCAAAGCACACAAAGGTCAACCGTCTATCATCATCGGTCATACCACCATGGGTAAGGGTTGTGTCACCGCTGAAGGTGCTAACTGGGAAGGCAAGTGTGAGACTCACGGAGCTCCGCTGTCCAAAGCCGGCGCTTCGTTCGAGAAGACAATCGAACATCTGGGCGGTAACCCCGAAGATCCGTTCGTTATCTTCCCGGAGGTACAGAAACTGTACGAAGAGCGTGCTATCGAACTGCGCGAGATCGCTAACAAGAAATATGTCGCTTACCACGAGTGGGCACAAGCTAACCCTGTGGCAGCGAAGGAATATGAGACCTTCATGTCCGGTGAGACACCGTGCATCGACTGGAGCCTTATCCAGCAGAAAGCCGGTGCTGCCACCCGTAACGCCAGCGGCGTAGTGCTGTCCTTCCTCGCGGAGAACGTAGGTAACATGATCGTTTCCTCTGCTGACCTCTCTAACTCCGATAAGACCGACGGCTTCCTCAAGAAGACCCACGCGCTCAAGAAAGGCGACTTCTCCGGTCAATTCCTCCAAGCCGGTGTATCCGAACTCACCATGGCTTGCGTCATGATCGGAATGGCGCTCCACGGCGGTATCATCCCCGCATGCGGTACGTTCTTTGTGTTCAGCGATTATATGAAACCTGCTGTTCGTATGGCTGCCCTCATGGAGTTACCTGTTAAGTTCATCTGGTCGCACGATGCTTTCCGCGTAGGCGAAGACGGTCCGACACACGAACCGGTGGAACAAGAGGCACAGATCCGTCTCATGGAAAAACTGCATAACCATCACGGTGCTCCGTCCATGCTCGTTCTCCGTCCTGCGGACGCCGAAGAGACCACTCTCGCTTGGCGTGCAGCTATCGAGAACACCGCGACCCCGACTGCCCTCATCCTCAGCCGTCAGGACATCGCTCCGGTGCCTAACGTCAACCTCGAAGGCTTCCGTCGCGGTGCATACATCGTCAGCAAAGATGAGAACCCGCAAGTCGTTCTCCTCGCTTCCGGTTCCGAAGTATCTACCCTCCTCGCCGGTGCTGAACTGCTCCGCGCAGAAGGTATCCGTCTGCAGATCGTCAGCGTACCGTCTGAAGGCCTGTTCCGCGAGCAGGATAAGAAATATCAGGACGAAGTGCTGCCGAAGGGCATCAAGCGTTTCGGTATGACCGCAGGTCTGCCTTGCACGCTCGAAGGTCTTGTTGGCGAGAACGGCGCAATCTGGGGACTCAACTCCTTCGGTTTCTCCGCTCCGTACAAAGTTCTCGACGAGAAACTCGGCTTCACCGCCCAGAACGTCTACGACCAAGTAAAAAAACTGCTGTAAAAATACGCCTATTGATGCCTAATTAGGCCTAAATATGCCTAAAGAGGCCTATTCTGGCCTAAAGCGGCCTATAATTAACCTTTTTCTCTCAAAAAAGTCGGCATATATTTGCATATGTCGATTTTTTTTTGTACCTTTGCAGCCGCAAAGGTTTGGGCCAATGCGAATTGAATAAAAAGACAAATAATGATTTTATGGATTATAACTTTAGTGAAATAGAGCAAAAGTGGCAAAAGGCTTGGGAAGACGCAGAGGCGTACAAGGTATCAAATGAGTCCGACAAACCGCATTTCTACGTGCTGGATATGTTCCCCTATCCTTCGGGTGCGGGACTGCACGTCGGTCACCCGCTGGGCTACATTGCCTCGGATATCTACAGCCGTTACAAACGCCAGAAAGGTTTTAATGTGCTCCACCCCATGGGCTTTGACTCCTACGGTTTGCCGGCTGAGCAATACGCTATTCAGACCGGCCAACACCCGGAGAAGACCACCTTCGAGAACATCGACCGTTACATCTCGCAACTCAAGAAAATCGGTTTCTGCTATGACTGGAACCGTGAGGTGCGCACCTGCGATCCGAAGTACTACCATTGGACCCAGTGGGCCTTCGTGCAGATGTTCAATTCGTACTTCGACCCCAAGACGCAGAAAGCACAGCCTATCTCTAAACTCATTGCCGAATTTGAGGCCAACGACCCCAAATGGGCTACCCTCTCTGAGAAAGAGCAGCAGGAGAAATTGATGAACTATCGCATCGCGTACCTTGCTGACACCAAGGTCAACTGGTGCCCGCAACTCGGCACGGTGCTTGCGAACGATGAAGTGTCCGAAGGACTCAGCGTACGTGGCGGATTCCCTGTTGAACAACGCGTCATGCGCCAGTGGTGCCTGCGCGTCAGCGCCTATGCCGGCCGCTTACTCGAAGGACTCGACCGCCTCGACTGGACCGACAGCCTCAAGGAGACGCAGCGTAACTGGATCGGTCGCTCCGAAGGAGCAGAGATGCAGTTTGCTATCAAAGGCCAAGATCTTGAGTTCACCATCTTCACCACCCGTGCGGACACCGTCTTCGGCGTCACCTTCATGGTGCTCGCGCCGGAGAGTGAGTACGTTGCTAAGGTCGTAACGGACGAACAACGCGAAGAAGTGGAAGCTTACCTCCAGCGCTGTAAGAACCGTACGGAACGCGAACGCATCGCCGACCGCAAGGTCACCGGAGTCTTCACCGGTTCGTATGCCATCAACCCGCTCACGCAAGGCGAGATACCTATTTATATCTCCGACTACGTGCTCGCCGGTTACGGCACCGGTGCGATCATGGCCGTTCCGGCACACGACAGCCGCGACTACGCCTTCGCGAAACATTTCAACCTGCCGATCATTCCGCTCATCGAAGGGGCAGACGTCTCCAACGAATCGTTTGATGCCAAAGAAGGTATCATGATGAACTCCGGTTTCCTCAACGGCATGGAGGTGAAAGAGGCCATCCAAGCCATGAAGGAGTACATCACGAACACCGGCCTCGGCCGCGTCAAAGTGAACTACCGTCTCCGCGACGCCATCTTCTCGCGTCAACGCTACTGGGGCGAACCTTTCCCGATCTATTACAAAGACGGAATGCCCTACACGGTCGATGAGAAAGACCTGCCGATCACCTTACCGGAAGTGTCGGACTTCAAACCCACCTCGGATGGTCGTCCGCCGTTAGGTAACGCCAAAGACTGGACCTACAAAGGTTATCCGCTGGAGCTCTGCACCATGCCGGGCTTTGCCGGTTCGTCGGCTTACTACCTCCGTTACATGGACCCGCACAACGACGAGGCGCTCGTTTCCAAACAAGCCAACGACTACTGGCGTCAGGTGGACCTCTACCTCGGCGGTTCGGAGCACGCAACAGGACACCTCATCTACAGCCGTTTCTGGAATAAGTTCCTCTACGACCTCGGTTATGTATGCGAAGATGAACCGTTCAAGAAACTCATCAACCAAGGTATGATCCAAGGCCGTTCGAACTTCGTCTATCGCTACATCGGCGAAGGAGCAACCGGCAACCTTTATATCTCGTATAACCTCATCGAGAACCCCGAATACAAGGACAAAGTGCAGCCTATTCACGTGAACGTGAACATCGTCAACAACGACGTACTCGACATCAATGCCTTCCGCGCATGGATGCCGGAGTTCAAGAACGCCGAGTTCGTCTTCGCCGATGGCACTTCGTCTGAACTGACGGGCTACCTCGCCGGACCGAAGCAGTACATCTGCGGCTGGGCGGTAGAGAAAATGTCCAAGTCCATGTTCAACGTGGTCAACCCCGATGACGTCATCGCCAAGTTCGGTGCCGATACGCTCCGTCTCTACGAGATGTTCCTCGGCCCGCTGGAGATGTCCAAACCTTGGGACACCAACGGTATCGACGGCGTGCACCGTTTCCTCAAACGTCTGTGGAACATGTACGAGAACATTGAGGACGCTGAACCGGCCAAAGAGGAATTGCGCAGTTTGCACAAACTCATCAAGAAGATCACGTGGGACATCGAGAACTTCTCGTTCAACACCTCCATCCCGGCCTTCATGATCGCGCAGAACGAACTGAGCGCACTCAAGTGCAACAAACGTGCCATCCTCGAGCAGATCGCTGTGCTCCTTGCTCCGTACGCTCCGCACATTGCTGAAGAGATGTGGCATAAGTGCGGCAATGAGAGTTTTGTCATCGATGCAGCTTGGCCGGAGTGCAACGAGTCCTACCTTGTCGAGGATACGCAGAAATATCCGGTGCAGTTCAACGGCAAGGTGCGCTTCACCTTCGAGTGCCCGAAAGACACGCCGCGTGAAGAAGTGGAGAAACTGGTACTCGCACACGAAGATACCGCTAAGTACCTCAACGGTGCCGCGATCAAGAAGATCATCGTCGTACCGGGTCGAATCGTAAATATTGTTGTTTGACGTAGTTTGAGATAGTTTGAGGGTTTGAGATAGTTGAACTTCAAACGCGAAGCATCAAACAATTTCAAACCTTCAAACAAAAAAAGCAGCATTGCTGCTGCTTGTGAACCAGCTGGGGCTCGAACCCAGGACCCCATCCTTAAAAGGGATGTGCTCTACCTGCTGAGCTACTGATTCAACGCCTTTTGGCGAAATCGACGACAAAGGTACTACAAATTTTTGAAATGTGCAAATATTTTTGAAAAAAAATGCATTTTGCTTGCAAAAATGAGGTTTTTTTTGCGAAAATAGTTGCCATTTGCACGAAAGTGCGAACGTAGCTTCGGGGGAATGCGAAGCAGGCGGAGTCCGAAGTTACTACATTTTTTTTAACAAAAAATAGCATTTTAGGGCATTTTGCCCGCAAAATATGGAAATAAAACTCGATTATCAACGAAGAAAGACCTCGCAAGTGCAGGTCGGAAACATTTTCTTAGGTTCGGACTACCCCATCCGCGTACAGACGATGGCGAACACGAACACCAACGACATCGACGCCTCTGTCGATCAGGCACGTCGTTGCATCGAAGCGGGTGCGGAACTGCTTCGTTTTACCACCCAAGGCATACGCGAAGTGGAATCGCTTCGCGAGATCCACGCCCAAGTGCTGACAGCCGTTCCACTCGTTGCTGACGTACATTTCAATTCCGAAGTGGCAGACGCAGCGGCTGAGATAGTGGAAGCCGTACGTATCAACCCCGGCAACTACAGCAAGGATCACGATAAACTCGAAGAACGTTTCATGCACCTGCTGAACATCTGCCGCGAACATAAGACCGCTATTCGTATCGGCGTCAACCACGGTTCGCTCGCACCGCGCATGATGGAGAAATACGGAGACACGCCCGAAGGAATGGTGGCCTCCGTCATGGAGTTCCTCCGCATTGCGGTGGATCATGAGTTCACAGACATCGTCATCTCCGTCAAAGCGTCCAACACCCGCGTGATGGTCGAGACCGTGCGCCTGCTCGTCAAGACGATGAACAAAGAGCACATGGCGTTCCCGCTGCACCTCGGCGTCACCGAAGCCGGTGAAGGAGAAGACGGACGTATCAAGTCCGCCGTCGGTATCGGTGCCCTCTTGGCAGACGGTATCGGTGATACTATCCGCGTCAGCCTCAGCGAAGCACCGGAGAATGAGATTCCGGTCGCACAGGAACTGGTGGATTATTTCGCCGATGACGAATCCGTCCGTTATGACGGTTCAGTACGCGCCGAAGTGCTGGATAACATCGGCGGTAATGCCGAGATTCGATACTCGTCCTTCGAGAGCGAATGGGACACCTTCGCCCTGCAAGCAGCTGCCGAATGCGGACGACTCCTTTGGGATTACAAAGCCACCGAACTGACACTCGTCAACCCGCATTTCTCCGAGACACGACTGAACTTCCTCAGCAAGGACATCCTCCAAGCCGCGCGCGTGCGTATTTATAAAACGGAGTATATCTCCTGCCCGGGTTGCGGACGCACCATGTTCAACCTTGAGGACACCATCAAAAAAGTGAAAGCCGCTACGGCGCACCTGACCGGTCTCAAGATCGCTGTCATGGGTTGTATCGTCAACGGTCCCGGCGAGATGGCCGACGCCGACTACGGTTACGTAGGTGCCGGTCGCGACCGCATCTCCCTCTATCGCGGCAAGGAATGTGTCCTCAAAAACATCCCGCAAGAACAAGCTGTCTCCCAACTCCTCGCTCTCATTGAGAGCGACCAAAAACACTAGTCGCCTAGTCATCTAGTCGTCTAGTCAACTAGAAAATCAATTAACAACACTAAAATAATTAACCACTATGTTGAAATCTCCATTACAAATCGCCCGTCAGGCTTATCAGCCGAAAATGCCGGTGGCATTGCAGGGCGCCGTACGCCTCGTAGAAGGCGAGAAAACACACTCCGTTGCTGACCAGGAAGAAATTCAAAAACTCTTCCCGAATACTTACGGTCTGCCTCTGATCACGTTCGAGCCGATGGCTAACGGCAAGAACACCTGTGACGAACCGTTCAATGTCGGCGTCATCCTCTCCGGTGGTCAAGCTCCTGGCGGTCACAACGTCATCTGCGGTCTGTTCGACGGTCTCAAAGCCCTCAACCCCGCCAACAAACTCTACGGCTTCCTCGGCGGTCCTTCCGGTCTGATCGACGGCAAGTATCAGGAACTGACCAAAGACATCATCGATGAGTACCGTAACACCGGCGGCTTCGACATCATCGGTTCCGGCCGTACCAAACTCGAAGAGACCTGGCAGTTCGATAACGGTATCGAGGTTTGTAAACAACTGGGAATCAAGGCCGTAGTCATCATCGGTGGCGACGACTCGAACACCAACGCATGCGTGCTCGCTGAGTACTATCTGCAGAAACAAACCGGTATCCAAGTCATCGGTTGCCCGAAGACCATCGACGGTGACCTCAAGAACGAGATGATCGAGACTTCCTTCGGTTTCGACACCGCTTGTAAGACCTACGCCGAACTCATCGGTAACATCCAGCGCGATGCTAACTCCGCTAAGAAATACTGGCACTTCATCCGCCTCATGGGTCGTTCGGCTTCGCACATCGCCCTCGAGTGCGCACTCCAGAGCCAACCGAACATCTGCCTCATCTCCGAGGAAGTAGAGGCTAAGAAAATGACCCTCAACGACATCGTTGAAGACATCGTGAAAGTGATCGTTGCACGTGCTAACGCAGGTCTGAACTTCGGTACCATCCTTATTCCGGAAGGCCTCATCGAGTTCATCCCGGCTATGCGCGTCCTCATCCAGGAACTGAACGACATGCTCGCTAACAACGAGGAGTTCGCACAACTTGACGGCGACGACGCTAAACGTGA
>JAFPNK010000049.1 GCA_017401985.1 Paludibacteraceae bacterium
GAAGCAAAACTCAGCCAGATTTAAGCCAGCAAGTGCTAAAAAATGGCAAAAATGATGATAAATTGAAATTATAAACCGCTGAAAATCAGCACTTTAAGAAATTGACTCAGAGGTTACGAGTGTCGTGGGTTCGAGCCCCACTCTCCACCCCAAGAGACGTTTTTGCGTCTCTTTTTTTTGTTTTTATTTGCATATGTCATAAAAAAGCAGTACCTTTGCAGCCGCAAAGGTTCAGGAACAATGTCTGAACACAAAAAGAAGACTAATTATGGCATTGGAAATCACATTGTTAATCATTGCTTGGCTGTTCGTTTTGACCGGTATTGTCGGTTGCGTTGTACCCGGTCTGCCCGGTGTGCCCTTGGCGTATATCGGTTTGATTATTGCTCAATTCTCCGAGCGGGTGGATTTGGCATGGTACACCCTCGTTTTCTGGGGGCTGGTCACGGTGGCGGCGATGGTGATCGATTATGTGGTGCCTGCATGGGGTGCGAAGCAGTTCGGCGGCTCCAAATGGGGCGTATGGGGCAGTACCATCGGCTTGATTGTTGGTCTGTTCTTCGGTGTGTGGGGTGTGATTCTTGGCCCGTTTATCGGCGCTGTGCTGTTCGAGTTAATTGGCGGTAAGAAAGTGTGGGAATCGTTCAAAGCAGGGTGGGGCACGTTCATCGGCTTGCTCTTTAGCACGATTGCTAAACTCATCTGCTGCGGCTTGATGGCAGTGGTGTTAATGTATGATATGATTTGGTAATATAGGTTATAGGTGATAGGTTATAGGTGATAGGAAATGTTACGAGAAGGATGGCATAGGAGAGTGACGGTGGATCTGATGGTGTGGCTGGTGGCTATACTACTATGTATGCTCTGGCGATGGGTGGCGGATAAGAGTGCGATAGGTATATACTGGGCGATGTTCGGCGTGCTGACTGTCCTCTGGGTTCTGATCGGAATGCTCGTGCAGGTCTATCGCTCGTACAAAGAGACCTGGTTCTGGCAAGCTGTGTTGGCACTTCTGCTGGATGCAGGGATACTGATTGGACTCTGCTGGTTAGTGCTGCCTAAACTGCCTTGGGGCTTGTCTCCCAAAGTGGCGTCATGGACCATCATGCTGGTTGGCGCCATCGAAACAATGGTCGTGTTGGTGGAGCATTACTGGAAATATGCAACAAATATGACCGTGCCGGTGATGCAGGTCGAGCATCGCGACAATGCCGTGGTAACGCGGCCGGATGAACCGCGTGGTGCGAACTCAATGCGCTCTATTCGCCAGTCGGTCTTGAGCGTAACTACCGAAGAGGATTATCGGATGCTGCTCGAGCGCGCTCGGCTGGATTCCAAACTGACTAAAGCTATCTGCGACCGCAATCGGTTCGCATTCTTGCAAATACCAGATTATCAGTACAACACGATAGTTGACTTGACTCTGCTTAACGATGCGAAAGGCATCAATCGACGCTTCTGTATTGTCAATCAGAAACTGCCGGACGGAGGAAGGTACGTATGCTGTTATCGACCGCAGGAGTATATCAAAAAGAAGCTTCTTGCTAAGTATCCTGCGGGTATCAATTGGATCGTGTATAGCCTCTATTTCTTTGTCAAACGGGTGCTACCCCGGCTGTTCTTAACCAGCCGTCTTTATTACGATTTGAACAAAGGACGGAAGCGTATGCTGTCCAAGACGGAAGTGTTCGGACGCTTGTATTATTGCGGTTTTGAGGTGGATGAAGTGGTGCCTATGGGACACATAGAGTACGTGTTCGCGCATCGTCATTCGCAGCCCTATCCGCAGGAGCAAATCAAGGTCTATGGCCCGCTGATCAAACTGCGCCGCGTGTGCAAGAATAAGGAGATTCGTTACTTCTACAAGATGCGCACCATGCACCCGTACGCGGAATATATACAGAAGTACGTGTTCGACGCGCGCGGAGGAATGGATATATCCGACAAGAGTAACGACGACTGGCGAATCACCACCTGGGGACGGTTCATGCGTAAGTACTGGTTGGACGAACTGCCGATGCTCATCAACTGGCTCAAACGCGATGTGAAGTTAGTCGGAGTGCGGCCGTTGAGCAAGACGATGTTCGAAACCTATCCGCAGTGGTTGCAGGACAAGCGCACCTTGACTAAACCCGGACTGATTCCTCCGTTCTATATCGACCACCCCAATACGTTCGATGAACTGTTTGCCAGCGAGGATAAGTATCTGACTGAATATCTGGCACATCCGGTTCGGACGGACATCAAATATTTCTTCTTAACCATGCGCTCCATCCTCTTGCGCAAAACGCATAGTGCATAGTAAAGGTGATAGGTGAAAATTTATCATATGAGCAATGTGTGGCACAGGGAATAGGCCCCTTGGTCTTTCCTGCGCGCTTGGCGGCGAACGATGCGCGTTGGGCGGCAGCGCAGCAAGCACAGATGAAAGCCGTTTGCGTGCATACAATGCAGCAACAGGTGCATCTGCAGCACATTTTGTCGCAAGCCTGGACGGCCTTGATGAATGCCGGCATACAACCAGTGCTGATGAAAGGAGCCGGTTTGGCGGCGTATTATCCTTCGCCAGAACAGCGTCCTTGGGGAGACATAGATCTGTATGTGGGCAAGGAGCAGTACCATCCGGCATGTGCGGTGATGCGAGACACGTTTCCCGGTGCGTTGAAGTTCGATGAGGAACTCGACCACTATAAGCACTACAACCTGATTGCAGACGGCGTGTCAATTGAGATTCATCGCGTGACGGTGGGGCATCAGCACCCTGTGGATGAGATGCGCTACGAAAAAATGGAACATTTTGGAGTGCAGAATGCGTGCTCGTTGGAAGTGGGCGGCTTGCGCTTAAAAGTGTTCGAACCTACGTTCAATGCGCTGTTCGTTTTTCTGCATTCATGGGAGCATATGTTGACTAAGGGGGCGATCCTGCGGCAATTGGTGGACTTGTCTTTCCTGTTGCAGCATACGCACGATGCGATTGACTCCAAACGCTTGCAACAATGGCTCGATGAACTGCATCTGATGGACGTCTGGCAGTTATACATGTATATCCTGGTGCATACCTTGGAATTACCTCAAACTTTCGCGTTCTTCTACACCGATGCGGTAGCCGCACGGGCGCAGCGCTTGCTGCAAGACCTGTTAGCAGGGACGATGATGGAACCTGAGCATGTGTCATCAGCGCCGACGAACCGCATTGCGCGCAAGATGCACACCATGCGGGAACGCATGCGTAATGCGGATCGAATAGAGCAGTACAGCCCGTCCTATGCGCGCCACATGCGCGCCACTACATGGCTGCACGGAGCGAGACGGTTCTTTGCGAAAGACAGACATTGGGAGTAGTAATGGTTATAGGTGATAGGTTATAGGTTATAGGTGAATGGTAAAGAAATACGATGATATAATCAAAGCGTTGCGTGCAGGGGAGTACGCACCCGTTTATTTGTTGTGCGGTGAGGAACCCTATTACATCGACCAAGTGCAGTCGTTCATTGCTGCGAATGCCTTGGACGAGATGGCGAAGGAGTTTGACCAGCAGATTCTCTACGGACGTGATCTGCAAGGCGCGGATATATCTCCGGTGATCGGCGCAGCCCGCGGATTCGCTATGATGGGCGGACGTAAGGTGATTATTGTGCGCGAAGCGCAAAGCATTAAGAAATGGGATGCGCTGGCGGCTTATCTGGATAACTTGATGCCCCAGACCGTGCTCGTGATCTGCTACAGCGGCAAACCCGATAAACGGCAAGGCGTGTGGAAAAAAGCCTCCGAGCATCCACAAGTCGTCTGGTTGCAATCCGACAAACTGCGGGACTATGAGGTGGAACGCTGGATCAGCGCGTATATACAGGATTTCGGTAGGCAGCATCCGGAGGTGAAAATTGACCCGCGTATAGCACCGCTCTTGGCGAACTATCTGGGCACGGATCTGAATGCCATCATCGGCGCGCTGCAGAAACTGATGGACGGAAGACCAGAAGGCATGAATACGATTGACACCGCTCTCGTGGAGCGGAACATCGGTATCTCCAAAGACTATAACATCATGGAACTGCAAGCCGCGCTCATTCGCGGGGACGTGAAACGTGCCAATCAGATTGCGCAGTATTTCGCGAGCAGCAAGGACCATCCGATGATCAAAGAGATGGCGCCGTTATACACCTTCTTCTCCAATCTGCTGATGTATCATTACATGCCGGACAAGAGTCAAGGGACGGTAGCTAAAGAGCTGGGAATCAATCCTTATTTTGTGAAAGATTATGCTACGGCAGCACGACGTTTTCCTGCCGGCAAGACCTTCCTTATTGTCGGGTATCTGCGTGACACGGACGCACGATTGAAAGGTATCAATAACCCTTCTGCTAAAGATGCAGACCTTTGGAAGGAATTGATTTACAAGATTTTACATTAGTGGTCCACGGTACGGGTAATGTACCGGATGCCAGGTGGACGGATAACTGTTTCGGTTAACCCAAAGCACACTATCCAGTCGGGCAGGGGTGAAAGGAGGAAGAGTAATCTCCTCCTTTTCGTTTGGCCCTGCTTGCAATTCCGCTTCGTGGAGTGCCAAAAACTCCGCTTCTTCCTCTTCCAGTTGCGCAATCACTTTCGGGTAGATCTTATCGAACAGTTTCGGATGCGCTGTGTACCATACGAGCGAAGAATCAAACTCCGCTTGCGTGATACCGTGTTCCTCCAGTACCTGTGCATAGAAAATATTCCGCTCTTCCAGATAACCGGCTGTTGTGTATCCGTTGAGTTGCAGCATAGCGTCCGTCTTATGCAAATCCACCAACACATCCCGCATCTCCCAGGAGTGCAAGATGCCGCGAGGACGACAAGACGTTAATGCTGCAGCCAAAAGCAGCAACATTAGAATCGGAAATTTGATATTTGATATTTGAAAATTCATTCTCCTTTCTCGGGCGTTGGGTCTTCTTTTTTGGAATCCAGATTCAGCTGTTTAGAGTAGAAGAACAGGATCACGAAGACGGAAACGGTGATGCAACTATCTGCAAAATTGAATACAGGTTTGAAGAAGAGCACCTCCCCGGCACTGTTGTGTATCAGCGGAAAATAGAACATATCAATCACTTTCCCATAGAACCATTCTCCGCCTTGCAGCAACTTGCCGTAGAACACGCAGTCGATGATGTTTCCCAGCGCGCCGGCAATCACGAAAGCAATCGTTACAATGTATCCGATAGGAGTCTCCTGGCGGCGTATCAGTTTGTGAATGTACCATCCTAACAGCACCACTGCTACCATGCGGAAGAGGGTCAGCACGATCTTCGGCATCCATTCCAGTCCGAACGCCATGCCGTTGTTCTCTATGTAGCATAACCAGAACCATGATGTGATCTCGTGGCTCTCGCCCAGCGCAAAATGACCGGCAATGGACAGTTTGATGACCTGGTCTATCACCACGGCTAGCAGAATGATGGCCGTGACTAAAATGGTCTTGTTTTTTATCGTAGCAATCATATGTCTTATAGCTTAAATGCCGACTTGACTTGGTCAAGACGATCCAGTTTCTCCCAGGTGAACAGTTCCACTTCGCGGGTGTAGGTGTTACCGTCTGAATCAAAGAAGGTCTTCGTTACCACCTCGTTCGTGCGTCCTACATGACCGTATTTGGCGGTTTCTTCGTAGATCGGTTGGGTCAGTTTGAGGTCGCGAATGATAGCTGCCGGACGTAAG
The DNA here is from genome assembly GCA_017401985.1 of Paludibacteraceae bacterium. Lineage (GTDB taxonomy): Bacteria > Bacteroidota > Bacteroidia > Bacteroidales > Paludibacteraceae > Colicola. Next base: position 5,701 of record JAFPNK010000049.1, read on the forward strand.
TCAAAGAGCTTGCTCACTTGCTGTGCTATTTCCGCATCACTCATCGCCACTTGTGCCGTGCCGTAGGTGTTGACATAGAGCGAAACGGGCTGAGCTACGCCTATGGCGTAACTAACCTGCACCAGCGCTTCGTGCGCCACACCCGCTGCTACCAGATGCTTGGCAATCCAGCGGGCAGCATAAGCAGCCGAACGATCGACCTTAGACGGATCCTTGCCGCTGAACGCACCACCACCGTGCGCACCGCGACCACCGTACGTATCGACGATGATCTTACGTCCCGTCAAACCCGTGTCTCCGTGCGGGCCACCGATAACGAAGTTACCCGTCGGGTTAACCAGTAACTTGGCTTGCGGGTCTTTCAAAAACGCATTGAGCAATTGGCTGTATCGGCTGTCACGTGTAGCCACGCGCGGCAACAGGATATCAATGATATCACGCTTGATGAGTTCAGGGGTAACCTCTACGCCGCATGACTGTCCGTCACCCGTAACTGGGTCGTGTTGCGTACTCAGCACGATTGTATCAATGCGTACAGGACGGTTGTGTTCGTCGTATTCGATCGTTACTTGCGACTTGCTGTCGGGACGCAGATAGGTCATCTGCTTGCCTTCTTTGCGAATACGAGCCAACGTGTAAACGAGTGTGTGGGCCAGATCGAGTGTCAGCGGCATGAAGTTATCCGTCTCGTCCGTAGCGTAACCGAACATCATTCCCTGGTCACCGGCACCTTGTTCCTCTTCCGTCGCACGACTCACACCCATGTTAATGTCCTGTGACTGAGCGTGTAAGGCAGTCAGAATACCGCAACTCTCTGCCTCGAATTTATATTCGGCTTTGGTGTAACCGATCTCTGCGATAGTCTTACGTGCTATTTGCTGAATATCTACCCAACCGTTACAACTCACTTCGCCGGCAATCACCACTTGACCGGTGGTGCACAGCGTTTCGCAAGCCACATGGGCATGCGGATCCTGCGCTAACATGTTATCTAAAATAGCGTCCGAAATCTGGTCGCTCACTTTGTCCGGGTGTCCTTCTGACACCGATTCAGATGTAAATAAATAGTTCATAAAGTCATTTGCCGATAAAAAAAGTCCACAAGCGACTGTTTAAGCTCGTGGAAAACACGTTTTAGCATTCTTTTAACGAGGTTGCAAGCAGTCAAATTTATCCTCGATTTCTTAGCCTCTCGGCACGATTGTTTCAAAATCGGCTGCAAAGGTACAACAAAAATTTGGAATATACAAGGATTTGAACTTAAAAATCAAATTTATTTGACTTTTTAGGGTTAAATGCTTGTTATTTGCACGTGGCAAAATTATTCCAGGTTGTTGATATCAACGAGTTTGTTGACGATGGCATAGACTGTCAGGCCGGCTGTGGAATGGATGTTCAGTTTGGCGGCGATATGCTTGCGATGCGAAATGACGGTGTGCATGGAGATACAGAGCACATCCGCGATTTCTTTGTTGCTCAGACCGCGTACGACTTGAATCAGCACGTCTTTCTCGCGTTCGGATAGTTCTTCGGTGTCCGGCTGGGTGTGACGCCGGTGGCTGTGCGGCTGAATCTTCGTTAGCGCTGGACGCAAGATATCATCTTCGATAGCGCAGTGGTCCTCAAAGTCCTGCTCCGTGTGCCACAGATCGGACATGACACTTATCAGTAGATAAGTAGTCTGGTCGTTTGTCGTTAGTCGTTCGTCTTTTGACGGGTAGTATTTTATAATCAGGTTCTTGATCTCCGTCAGTTTGTCGGTGATACGCTGGTCGTCGTGTTCGTGTTCGTCGAACAGACCGGCGTTCTCATGCTCGATATGGGTTCGAATCTCGTCCACAAACTCATCGTAGCAACGAAGGATGAGTCCCGGAATCTTGGTCGTCGGGTCGGCAGGGATAATAGCCTCTATCAATGCCCGGCGCAGACGCGGCAAACGGAAGTCCAGGAAATAGGTGTGCGCGTTGTGCAGATAGCGTTGCAGCGTCGGGATGTCGATATCTTCCGGTAGCGCACGATGGCGGAACACCTTATAATTGACGATGGCCAGGAAAGTAGGCGTGTGTACGTTGTGCGCCTCGCACACTTCAGCAATCGTCTGTTCGCCTACACCCATCTCCAAACCGAAACGGCTGATGATCTGAATGGCATCCTCTTCATGAGCCATCAAATCGCAAATCTTATCCGAACCCTTGTACATAAGCCATTTATGCATTTCCCCTATTGGTGATTTTAGAAAAAAACCTATAAAACCCCTCATCGTTTGTCGCCCTGCGTGCTCTGTATCTTTGCTTGCTAAATCCATCGTTCAAATATATTTGACGAACGCTTTATCAATCAAATTCACACTCTTCGAGTCACAAACGACCGAGGACATAAACATAAAAAACATTCTTTCTTTTCGGTCAAAAATTACCAACAATTAACAAAAAATTGTTTTGTGTGTTTATTTCCTTTGAAAAATTAGATCTCGAGAGATGAAAGTTTATTTTGGAAAAATCAGGTCAAATATATTTGAAGATGATTTTTACGAAATGAAACTTCTTTAAACTGAAAGTTTTAATGTTTCAAAGGGTTTTTAATGTTTTTTTCGTAAATCAAAGAACACATGGGATTTTAGTCTTTTTCAAAATCGGGTGCAAAATTACAAAAAAAATCCGACATGGGCAATAGTGGGAGCCAAAATCACAACAAATTGGGATAGGAGATGTATCGTTCCGTATCCGTCCCGTAAGTCACTCGTAAGCGGCAGGTAAGCGAAAATGATGAAAAAGTTAGCGGACAGCCAAATGGTTGCCCGCTATTTTCTGAATTTTTTAGTGTTGCTTAGTCTCTAATTCCATCATAATACGGCCAATAATTTACCGGATGGAAGAAATAATCTAACTTCGTATAATCGTAATCAAATTTTCCGCAGTGGTATTTAAATGCAGAATTGTTGTTGAACAATACACATTTGTAGTCATCATTAAATGTCGGATCCATTCTGAATATAAATGAAGGCCATGACATATTTTTATAATAACCTTCATATCTATTTAGTACTTGTCCTTGTGGTATATATCCCCATCCTTCACTAGTACAATAAACAGTATAAGTTATAGTTTTTTCATCATCGACAAAATTGATGATCTGATATGAATAATACGTAGTAACACCCGATTTCTCTTTTCCTTCATAACTAACCCAGCTGGTACCTTTAAGTGTAGTTAACTTGGATTCTTTTTCTGCATAGCTACTTAACTTTAATTCAACCCCATCTATTGTCAAAGTACATTTTTCTTTGTCAAATTTTCCTGTTTTATATTTTGCTCCGTTATATTGGGTGTTAGTTTGTACTTGTCCAGATGAAGAGCAAGTATAGGTTAACTCAAGGTAATCTATGCCTTCTTTTTCATTGTTAATTACACCAGTGGAAGCAGAACCATCTGAAAGAAATGAATAAACTAATGTGCCTGCATTCCCATACTGATGTGTCCATGTTGTTCCATTCAAGTTCTCTAGTTGTACAACCTCATTGTTGCAACTTGAAAACATAAATCCACAACAAACAAATACTGCTAAAATAATCTTTTTCATGTTTACTATTTGGCGGTTATATCCCATCGCCCCATCGGTTTTAATGATTTGTTTATATTGTTGATTAGTGCATACAAAAACGTGAACCTTTTGCATTGGGTCTTTCCGGCTACCACACCGCTCATATCCAATATACGCAAAAAGTCCACGCAAATGCGTGAACGTTTTGCATTATTTTCGGAATATGAGTTTTCAATGTGGTAGATCGAAAGACTCCTCAAATAAAGCAAACGCTTCTATAATTCAATATGTATCACGCGTCGCTACGCGCTTACCCTGGTTTAACGTCGGGGAGGGGACGGTATTTATAGTTTTTAATTTGTTCCTTGTACTATCTGCATCATTTCGGCAGGAGTAACATTACCTTTCTTGCTTGCCTTGCTTGACGGATTTCATCATTGATGTCCTCAAGCGTCATTTCGGAATTGCCGTTCAGCTCGCTTGTGCGCCGCATAGCAGCGATAGCCGCACGTTCGTTGCGCCTGACGGTCTGTTGTGTCGTGTTGTACTCAATCATAAGCGCCTCGACTTGTCTTTGCAGCCAAGCCGTCATATCCGTCTCATTGGCAAACGACATCCGCGTGCGCTGAACGAGTTCGTCATTTAAAGCAAGTTTGTACATACACATAATTTTGCCTTTCTTTTATTGGTCTTTGCAACTTCCGGCTGCAAAGTTACTGCTTTTTTTTGATATGTGCAAGTTTTCTGACGAGAATCTGCAGAATTTATGAATTTTGCGTCAATTGGGCGCTAATTGGAGGGATTTTTTGCTTTTAATTGCGCGGAAAGGGAGGCGATGATGAAGCCACGGAGGGTGCTGTAGAACTTGTCGGACGTTGTGCCGAGGAACTTGGCGTTGGCGCGGGGGACGTGTTTGTTGGCGGCTTTACAGTACTGGATATAACGGTCCTGCCAATAGGCGAGACGTTCGGGATCTAACATCTCAGATTTGCAGAGGGTTACTGCTTGTGAGAAAGTGCTGATGGCACGTTTGCGGCTCTCGGCAAGTGGTCCGGTGTACGGGTTCATAATAGCGTAAGCGTGGGTGCGACCGTTACGAGTGCGCATGACGATACGTTCTTTGCGGGAGAGTTTGCCACTAAAATGGTCAAACGGAAGGGCGGGTTCTACTTTAGCCATAGTATATAAATTTAAACAAAAACAATAAAAACCCCTTTGAAAAATTGTACACTAATGTGTACTAAGTATTTGCTTTAATAAGTCTGCATACAAATAAATTCGCAGCAGCCCCATTAAATCAAATCCTTATCTCTACGAGATCCCATTATTCAAAGGACATAAACCTAAAAAACAGGTCTTTTTCTACTTGCGTTCCTATACTCAGAAGCGCTGAATATAACGTATATCTAACGTATATCTATCGTATATGTATCGTAAGTGATACGTGATTATTACGAGATAGATAGCGGATTAGACGCTGCAAAGGTACAGCTTTTTTCGGAGATGTGCAAGAAAAATCGCGAAAAAATGCGATTTTTAGACAAAAGATACCCACTAAAAGCCAAATTTACTCTCGGTCGGCCTGGTCTCCCCGACCGCCTTCCCTTTTCGAAGTGCCAAGTTAAGGCACTTCTCCAGGCACGATGCCAAGGGTACAACATGCCGATTGATATCGAGCGTAATTGACATAGAGCGGATGGTATCCGCAGTAAGAAACAAACGTTAACCCGCATGAAATTCTCTGCCGCAAGGGCGCGATTGTTGCCAAGGCAATTCTGCGGGAAAGAGACAAAGAATCACAACAAATAGTTATTGCGTAGGTGACGGAAAATGAGTAATTTTGCAGTACGAAAATAAAGGAGCGGTCTGGGGCATGCAAGAAAAGAAAAAGCGCCGATAAGACGCTTTTTCTGTGTGAGTGGTATCCCAATTAGGGGGATCACTCTCGTGATTGTCTCGGGATTGTCTCGATATTCTCTCGGGACTTTCTCGTATACGGCTCGATAAAGATTTGAAAATTGTTATGCGTTTTTGCGTTTCTCCAATTGGCCTTCCAGGGCGTTGAGGCAAGCGTCAAGACCTTCCTCGAAGCTGTCGGCTGTTTTCTCTGCAAAGAGTCCTGCAATGCGCACTTTCACTTCCTTGTTCGCATTGGTCTGCGGTTTGATAACAGACATACGAATTTCCACTTTGTCGTCTGCGTTCAAATGACGCTCAAAACGATTCATTTTCTTCTCAATAAACTGCTCGAGTTTTTCTGCCATCTCGAAGTTTACGGCATTGATTGTTAAGTTCATAGTACTAAATTTTTAAGTGTTAATTATCGTTGATTATACCATTCTTCCAGTTTCTGGTTGAACTCGCGTCGGGTGAGGTTGGTGGCCCATTTGCGCACGTCGTCCGTGTGGTCTTCAAAATGAATGGTGACGGTGCGACGCCATTTGAAGTTGGTCTTCAGTTTGGAGAAGTAGCTGTGCTCCAATCCCCACATGCGGCATAGGATGACGCGTACTCCTTTGGGCAGTTCGCGGCAGGTCTCATACGCTACGCGTCGGTTAGCAATCACTTCGTGATCCACGAGCATCACGTGTCCGCTTGGATAAAGACATACTTGCTTACCGGCAGCGAGGCAGTCAATGGCTACACGGCTCAGTTGGCGGGTGGCTTCGACCCCTTCTTCGCGCGTCATGGCACTCTTGGTCAGATCCGGCACCTCCATCACACCTGCTTTCTGTAAGAAATGTCCGTAAATAGGGTGGCGTACGAAACGTTCGTCACTCATCGGACACATAGGCAACCACCATTCTTCCGCAAACAGAAGGACGGGGTCGATGTATGCCGAATGGTTCGGCATGACCAGATGTACACTGTCGTCCCGCAGCAGTTCTTCTCCCGTCACACGCACGTCATAATGGAGATGGAGAAAGAACTTAACTATCTTCCCAAGCGTAAATCGATTCATTTTTTTTCAAAATCCACTGCAAAATTACAACTTTTTTTGCATATATCAAAATTTTTTTGTACTTTTGCACGCAAAATTGTTTTAAAACATAAAAATCATGAAAAAATTCTTCTCTTTGATGGCCATCGCGCTGATGAGCGTAGCCATGTATGCAGGCGGCAACGACCTGGTGTGGGATTTTACAGAAGCGGCTCCGAGTGGTAGTCCTGTAGTAGAGGCAAACCACCCTAATGTCAAGTTGTATTATGCCAGTAACGTGAAAGATGGTACGAACAACGACAAAAACCATCTGAACGGCATTAAGATGAACGGTTCAGGTTATGCGTATTTCACGAAACCTGCCGTAGCCGGTAAGCTGAAACTCGGTTTCGGTCCCCGTAGCGGTTCGAACGGAGAGAGTATGACGATTAAGACTTGGGCCGGTGACGCCGCTTCGGCAACAGCTCCGGCAGCAGAGTCTTTGACGACGATTGCTACAACGGGCACACAGACGGAGTACGGATTCCAGATTATAGAGTTGACGGCAGAGCAGAATAATATCTATATTGCCCGTACTGGTACAACGGAGTCGGTGCTGCAGTTCTTGTCTTTCACAGAGAACGTAGCCCGTACGTTCGTGGATTTTAAGATTGAGTTCCGCGATAATCCTTATTCGGTGCTTCTTCCGACGGACGGCAACCTGCCTGCAGGTGTGACCGTAGAAGGGACCACTTACAACGGCGGTCAACACGGTGTGCAAGGTGGTACGATCAGTGTGCCGGTAGATGGACCGGTGAAGTTCACCATTGGTGCGTGTCAGAATAGTAACGGTGTGATTACTGTTAAGAAAGATGGAGTGGAGTATACAACCATTAGTAATAAAGAAAGTTGTGGCGAGACGAAACCGAACTACAACCAGTATGTTACCTATACCTATACGGGTGAGGCGGCTACGCTGACTTTTGAATTAGGCGCATGGGTATATGTGCCGTATTTCTTCGCAGAGGCAGTAGATATTACCCCGTGTGAGATCATCTTCAAAGACCAGAATGGTACAGAGTTGGGTAGAGTAGCGACCATCGAAGGCGCTACGCTTGACGAGATTCCTTATACGGAGAATGACCTACCGGCTATCGGTGAAGGCAATGCTTTCCGCGGATGGTTCTACACAAGCGGTAAGAAAGCGAAGATTGGCGATCCGATTAACGGCAACACCACCATCCAGGCAAAGGTAACGCCGATTGAGACCGTGACGGTTGGAAGTGTACAGATCTATGATTTCGCCTCGGCTATTTTCTATCCGGAGGATCATGAGACGGTGACGGCTAATGGCGGTTCGTATTACAATGACCACGGTTGGTATTTCAATGCCAACGGTTCGATTGACGTACAAGTAGCCGGCAATGCGGTGGTAGTAGTGACGCTGTGCAAATATTCGGAGAGTGGAGAAGTCAGAGTGATGGACAGTGAACAAGAATTGGCAGTCTATTCGGTGGTTAAGAACGAGACACCGGATGGTACAGAAATGACCGCTAAACACACCGGTGGTGCGACCACTTTGACCATTAACTGGACTGCAAAGCAGTATATCCACAAGGTAGTGGTATATAACGTAGAGGGCTTTGTAGAGAAAGACGAGACGACGGGTTATATCATGGTTCCGAGTGGCGACGTAGCTTCGTTCATTATGGCATTGGTTCAAGCTGAAGCAGGTGATAAGATATTCCTGCCGAATGGTGTATATGACCTTGGCGAGACGGTGCTCACGACGATTAGCAAGAATAACATCGCTATTATCGGTCAGTCGATGGAAGGCGTCATCATCAAGAATGCGCCGGACTTCAAGACTGAGTCGATTGACAAGACGGCTACGCTGCGTATTGGTAAGAACGTAGTGGGTACGTACCTGCAGGATTTGACCATTGAGAACGACCTCGATTATTACAAGAACGACAACGGCCGTGCCGTAGCGCTCTGGGATCAAGGAACGAAGACCGTTTGCAAGAACGTGCGTCTGCTCAGTTATCAGGATACGTACTACAGCAATCTCGTCGGAGCGGTTAAGTACTTTGAGGACTGCGAGATTCACGGAACGGTAGACTTCATCTGCGGTGACGGTAGCGTTTATTTCAAGAGCACCGAACTCGTTTGCGAGCAACGTGCGAAGAACGGTGGTGGTAGCGATGCACTGACTGCCAGCAATGCCGATGCTTCGGACAAGGGTTATGTGTTCGAGAGCTGCTCTGTTCGTTATGCTGAAGGCATCACCGGTACACTGCCGGTAGTAAGCCTTGGTCGTAGCTGGAACAACAAACCGAAGACGATCTTCTTGAACACCGTTTTGGCGGATAATCTCGTGATGGTAAAAGATGCGAGCGCACAGAAAGATAAGATTCAGCGCTGGACGCTCGGCGGTATGAACATCCTGCCGGAGAAGTTCGGTGAGTATAACTCCGTCAACGCAGCTGGTGAGGTCGTTTCGCCGGTTTCGAATAACGTGACCTTCGTGCTGGGCAGCGAAGAGAAACAGATGGAGACCATTCTCACCGCCGGAGAGGCAGCTACGTACACGATGGCTTATACGCTGGGCGATTGGAGTGCTACCGCTGCGGCTGATGCAACACAGGCTGTTTGCGAAGAGCAATGGGCGGATCTGGAGGCTGATGCTATCTATCTGGCAGAGGCGGACGGTGCGTTCGTGATGCTCGTGAAGGGTAGCGACGTGATGTCTAAACTGGCGCTCTATGACGGCGTGGTATATACGCTACGTAAGGCCAACGCCCGTGGCGGTTTCGGTCTGCGTGCCGGTGAAGAGCCTCATGAGGGTATTGAGAATACGGAAGTCAGTAATAGCAAGGTAGAGAAAATCATTCGTGACGGACAAGTGATTATTGTTCGTGATGGAAACGAATATAACGTATTAGGTGGACTGGTTAAGTAATTTGTTTTTCGGTACAGGAATCGCTCATTCGGTTTTTGTACTGGCGATAGCGATTGCCGCGGGTATTTTCTTGGGCGCTAAGTTGAAGTTCAAGGGAATCACCCTCGGCATTACGTGGATACTGTTCTGCGCGATTGCGTGCAGTCATTTCGGCATGCGTCTTGACCCGCTGGTAGAGTCGTTTGCCAAAGACTTGGGATTGATTCTGTTTGTCTATTCGATAGGCTTGCAGGTCGGTCCGTCTTTCTTTTCGAGTTTTGGTAAGGGTGGACTAAGTCTGAACCTGTTAGCGGCCGGCATTGTGTTACTCAGTTGTGTCACGGCGTATGCTATTCATCTCATTAGCGGGGAGAGTATAGCGACGATGACGGGTGTGCTCTTCGGTGCCGTCACCAACACTCCCGGTCTCGGTGCGGCGCAACAGACTTTCGTGGACATGTACCCGAACGAGGACGCGAGCGTGTTAGCCAGTGGGTATGCAATGGCTTATCCGCTGGGCGTGGTAGGTATCATCTTCTCGCTGCTGTTGCTTCGTTGGATCTTCCGTATTCAATTGGATAAGGAGGAGTCGCGTGTGAAAGACGATAAAGGGGAAGAGCAGCAGGTGGCGCATTATGATATCGAACTGATGAACCCGCAAGTGGAGGGTATTCGGGTGCGGGATCTGAAGCTGTTGACGCATGTGACGCTGGTTGTCAGTCGATTGCTGGATAAGGAGGGCAACGAGTACATGCCGGATGCGGATACGGTGCTGCATGTGGGCGATCATGTGCGGTTCGTAACCGATCAACGGAACGAGAAAACAGTGCTGCTCTTAGGCCCGAAGAAAGAGGTGCAGTGGGAGGAGAAAGAGAAGAATATACATCTGGTGAGTCGGCACATCATCGTCACCAAACCCAAGTATAACGGTCGTAAGATCATGGATCTGAAGATCCGCGATGCGTTTAACATCACTATCACGCGTGTTCGCCGTGCCGGTATTGAGTTATTGGCCACGCCAGAGCTGCGGCTGCAGATGGGTGACCGACTGACCGTAGTAGGAGAACAGGCTGCGGTGGATAAGATAGCGGAGAAATTCGGTAACAGCACCAAGAAACTGGATGCTCCGAATCTTGCTTCGCTGTTCTTCGGAATCGTGTTAGGCGTGGCGTTGGGTACGCTGCCTATTGCGCTGCCGGGTTTGGGTCAGCCGTTCAAGTTAGGATTGGCCGGCGGTTCGCTCATTATCGCTATTTTGATGGGAGCGTTCGGTACCAAGTGGCATTTAGTGACCTATACCACCACATCGGCTAACCTCATGATTCGTGAGATCGGTATAGCGTTGTTCCTCGCTGCAGTCGGTTTCGGTGCCGGCGGTTCGTTTGTGGACACGTTGGTCAGCGGCGGATATGTGTGGATCGGTTACGGCGTGATTATTACGCTGCTGCCACTGCTGCTCATCGGTATCATCGGTCGCAAGTGGCTGAAGTTAGATTACTTCACGCTGATGGGTCTGATGGCTGGTTCGACTACCGACCCGCCTGCATTGGCATACGCGACGAGTCAGAGCAGTTCCAATGACCGGGCTGCCGTGGCTTATTCGACGGTTTATCCGCTGACGATGTTCCTCCGCGTGCTCACCGGACAATTGATGATATTGCTGTTTCTCTGACGTCATAACGTAATGACGACAACGAACAAGGACATACTCCGCTTGGCGGTGCCGAGTATTTTAGCGAACATCACGATTCCGTTGGTAGGCATCGTGGACACGGCGATAGTAGGGCATTTGAGTGATGCGGCTGCTATCGGAGGTATCGCTATCGGTACGATGCTCTTTGATTTGCTCTATTGGAACTTCGGTTTTCTGCGTGTGGGCACAAGCGGTTTGACAGCGCAAGCCTTTGGCCGGATGGCATCCGGAGGCGAACAGCCATGCGGGGTGTCTGCCGAATGCCGGAAGATACTGACGCAGAGTATCACGGTGGCATTGCTGGCTGCGGCGGTGATCTGGGCGATACAGTGGTTGTTCGTCAATGCCGTGTTAGCCGTCGTGCCGTGTTCGGCAGAAGCTGCCTCTGTAGCGCGGGAGTATTTCTTTGTGCGTATCTGGGCGGCGCCGGCTACGTTGATGCTCTTTGCGTTCAAGGGTTGGTTCATCGGCATGCAGGACACAAAGAGTCCGATGGCGGTGGATATACTGGTGAATGGGGTGAACATGGGTGCCAGTTATTACCTGGCCGTGTGTATGTCTCATGGCGTCGTGGGCGTGGCGCACGGAACGGTGGTGGCACAATACAGCGGATTGCTGTTAGCGATTCTGATCGTGGTGTTTAAGTATCGCATTGTGCACATTGGCATTCGGGAGATCATCGCTGCCATGCGTTGGAACGAGATTCGACGGATGATGGCGCTGAACGGGAACTTGTTCATTCGCTCGCTGTGCTTCATGGTCGTGTATGTGGGTTATACAGCCCTGGCCAGCAGGTACGGCGATACGGAACTGGCGGTGAGCAGTATATTGATGAAACTGTTCATGTTCTTCTCCTTCTTCGTGGACGGTTTTGCATATGCCGGCGAAGCGTTGGTGGGGAAAGCGTTCGGGGAATTAAAAACTAAAAAAGAAAAATTTAAAATTAATTCCGTTGTGCGGTCGCTGTTCAATTGGAGTATCGGAGTCGGGTTGGTGTTCACGCTCGTATATGCCGTATGGGGCGATGAGTGTCTGGCGCTGATGACGGACGATGCACCTGTGCTGGAGGCGGCACAGCGATACATGGGCTGGCTGATAGCGATGCCGATAGTGAGTGCGCTGGCGTTCATGTGGGACGGCGTCTACGTAGGCGCCACAGCGGGCAAGCAGATTCGCAATGCGATGATATGGGCTGCAGTAGGATTTGTAGTGCTGTACGCAGCGACCTTTTATTGGGTGGGTGCACAGGCTTTGTATATAGCGTACTTTGCGCACTTGGGTGCTCGGGTACTATACTTGACAATCAAATGGAAAGAATTGGAATCATAACACTTTTAACGCTCTGTCTGGTAGCGTGTACCAAGCAGGATAGCGCGCAAGAGAACCGTTCGGCGATGCGTGTAAAAACGATGGTGGTGACTCCGCAGTCACACACCGCTACTTCTCGTTATGTGGGAGCGATTGAGCCGGTGCGTGAAGTGCCGCTCAGTCTGCAGACGAACAGCCGTGTGTTGGCTGTGTACGTGCATAACGGCGAGCGGGTGCGTGCCGGGCAGTTGTTGTTACAAACGGACAGTACCCAGGCGAAGAACGCCGTGCTGTCTACACAGGCCTCCTTATATCGCGCGCAAGACGGGTACGAGCGCGTGAAGCAGGTACATGAAAAAGGAGTGGTGACCGACCAGAAGATGGTGGAGGTTGAATCGCAGTTGGCGCAAGCGCAGGCGATGTATCAGGCAGCGTTACAGCAACTGAACGAGTGTGCGTTGGTCGCACCCTGTGCCGGTGTGATCAGCGGATTGGAGGTGGAGACAGGACAGAATATTATTCCCGGCCGGACGCTGTGCTCACTGTTGGATGTGAGCGCATACAATGTGGTGTTTACCGTGCCGGAAGCAGAGATAGGACGTTTGTCCCAAGAGGGTGAAGTGAGCTGTGCGGCGATTGAGGCATCGTTCCCGATTACGGTGACAGAGAAGAACCTGAGTGCCAATGCACTGACTCATACCTACGATGTGCGGGCACGGGTGCATGGCGGTTCGGCAGAACTGTTGCCGGGTATGGTGGCAACGGTACAACTGAAAGATGAGCGTTTGAAGTCGGAAGAAGCGATAGTTGTTCCGGCGCAGTGTATATTGCTCAAACCCGAAGGCCCGACCGTGTGGGTGGTAGAGCAGGGTAACGCTATTCGTCGGACGATAGTGACGGACGGTTATCAGGCAGACGGCATACGTGTGACGGACGGCTTACATGCCGGTGATACCGTGGTGATAGAAGGATATCAGAAGCTTTACAATGGATGTAAGGTGATAGATTAATGGTGATAGGTTAAAGGTGATAGGTTAAAGGTTATAGTTTTTGATGAAGACCCAAAAGCACATAGAAGGCGCGATGCGCAGGCACGGAGTAGTGATGGCACTATTCCTGTTGCTGATGGCTTTTGGTATATGGTCGTTACCGAACCTGAACAAGGATGAGTTTCCGCAATTCACTATCCGTCAAGGACTAGTGGTGGCGGTCTATCCGGGTGCTACGGCGCAGGAAGTAGAGGAGCAGGTGACGATTCCGCTGGAAGATTATATCAACTCGTTTGAGACGGTTGATAAAGCTCATACGTACACCTACACCCAAGACGGTATGGTGTATGCGTATGTGATGCTATGCACGACGGTGGAAGACGATGAGATGGCGTGGACGAAGATACGTGCCGGACTGCCGTTAGTACAGCGTACGCAGATGCCTGCAGGTGTGCTGCAGACTATGGTAATCGATGATTTCGGTCACACCTCGTCGCTACTTATCGCAGTGGAGAGTGACCAACGTTCACCGCGTGAGTTGGAGCAGTACGCCAAACAGGTCTGCTCATCGCTGCGTACGATACCCGAAATGGGTAAGATACGTATTATGGGGCAGCAGACGGAGGAGATAGCGGTGACGATAGATGTCGAACGGCTGTCGATGTACGGCATCAATCCCAATACGCTGCAGACGGCGTTGGCGATGCAGGGACTGAGGACCATAGGCGGCGAGAACGATACGCAAGGGACCTTACAAGTGGTGTTGCCGTATCAGTCGGAGTACGAGATACAGGAACAGATCATCTGGTCCGATCTGATTACCGGCAGTGTGGTGCGGCTCAAAGATGTGGCGACGGTTGAGCGCCGCTATCAGGAACCGAAGCAATATGTGGTGTATGACGGTGCATCGTGCCTGATTATCAATATGGAGATGGTGCCGGGACATAACATCGTGGCTTTCGGTGCGGCAGTGGATGAGCAGTTGGCACAGGCAATGCGCGAGTTACCGCCGGATATCCGATTCCACCGCATCACGGACCAGCCCAAAGTGGTGGACCGCTCGGTGCTGTCTTTCTTGCGGGACATCCTGATTTCCATCATCGTAGTGATCGCTGTGATGTTGCTGTTGTTTCCGCTGCGTACGGCGTTAGTGGCATCGACGGGTGTGCCAGTGTGTACGGCTATCTGTATCGGGCTGATGTTCATCACCCGTATTGAACTGAACACAGTCACTCTGGCGGCACTGATTTTCGTGCTGGGTATGATAGTCGATGACAGCGTGATTGTGATTGACGGTTACTCGAACCTGCTGGAACGCCGTCATTCGCGCTGGTACTCCGCCGTGGTAAGCACGAGTATGCTCTTTGTGCCGATGTCGCTGGCAACGATGGCTATCTCGGGCATGTTTTTCCCTATGACGCATATCATCACCGGTCCGTTGGGTGAGTTCGTCCAACTCTTCCCGTGGGCGGTGCTGTTTGCATTGGTGGCCAGTATTTTCTATGCGACTTGGGTGACACCGTACCTGTCGTACCGCTTTATCAAATTGCGCAAAGATGAGGAGTGGTCGCTGTTCGAACGGATGCAGAACCGCTTCTTCGGCTGGCTGCAGACAACCTATCGGCGTATATTGCAGCATTGTTTTGATCATCCGTCTATTGTGTGGGGCCTGCTTATCAGCGCTACGGCAGTAGGTGTGGTGCTGCTGATGCACCTGAACCTGCAGCTGCTTCCCAAAGCCGAACGGGAGTTCTTTGCGGTGGAGATACATCTGCGTGACGGAGCGAGCTTGCAAGAGAGTGCTGCCGTGGCAGACTCGTTGGCCACTATTTTGCGTCAGGACGAACGGGTGACCGGTGTGACGGCGTTTGTGGGACAGTCGTCTCCGCGTTTCCACGCCACCTATTCACCCAATATACCCAAAACGAACTATGCACAGTTGATTGTCAATACGAAGTCCGACAAGGCTACGGCACAGATACTCAAGACCTACAGCGAGCGATATGAGAACTATTTCCCGAACGCTTATGCGCGGTTCAAGCAGCTGGATTATCAGGCGGTGCGCAACCCGTTGGAAGTACGTGTGCAAGGCGACGACCGCACGGTGACGGCGCTGATTGCGGACAGTATCGCGCAGTTCATGCGCACTATGCCGGAGTTGCAGTGGGTGCACTGCGATTATGATAACATGACCGCTTCGACACGTATTGTGCTCAAAGCGGACGAAGCAACCCGTTTGGGTGTGACACAGGCGATACTCTCGCTCTATCTGCGGGAAGCGACCCAAGGGGCAACCGTCACGACCTTGTACGAAGGTAGTTATGCAGTGCCGGTAGTGCTCTATACCGCGGGTGCGGACACGATGAATATTGCGCAGTTGGCTGCCCTGCCCGTGCCGACGGCGATGCCGGGCGTCTGGGTGCCGTTACGCCAAGTGGCGGACCTTGAGCCCGAATGGCACCATACGACCTTGGAGCGGCGTAATGCCGTGCGGACGGTCACCGTGGGTGCCGACCTGCGCGGAGCAACCAGTCAGGTTGATGCCGAACGGAAAGTGAAGCAGTGGATGAAGACGCATATGAACGACTTGCCAGAAGGGGTAAACATCTGTTACGGCGGTCTGTCGGAGATTAACACGCAGATACTACCGCAGATCTTCTGGTCGCTGATAGCCGCACTGGCAGTGATGTTAGGATTGCTCATTTACCATTTCGGCAAATTAGGCTTGGCGCTGTTGGCGCTATCCAGTTCCATCCTCTGTTTGTTCGGCTCGATGCTCGGTTTATGGCTGTTCGGATTGGATATATCCATTACGGCGGTGCTGGGCGTGGTCAGTCTGATCGGTATCATTGTGCGCAATGCAATCATGATGTACGAGTACGCGGAGGATGCCCGTAAGTACAAACAACTGACTTATCGGGAAGCGGCTTTTCAGGCAGGTTTGCGGCGTATGCGTCCGGTTTTCCTGACTTCCGCGACTACGGCACTGGGTGTGTTGCCGATGATTATTGCAGCAACGAGTCTATGGATGCCGATGGGTGTGGTGATCTGTTTCGGCGTTATCTTTACGCTGCCGCTAACGGTAACTATCCTGCCGGTTGTTTATTGGAAAGTGTACCAACATAAAGACCCTAAATGAGAAAACGAATATACATATGGTTAATCGCTAATTGCCTATTGGTCCATGGTGCATGGGCGCAAGGCTTGACGCTGGACTCCTGTTTGCAACTGGCGCGGCAGAACAACCCGACGCTGCGGCAAGCGCAGTTGGGTGTCAAACGGGCGGAGCAGGTCAAGATGCAAGCGTTCACCCATTATTTTCCGCAGATACAGGGTTCGGGTTTCGGTTTCCACGCCCTCGAACCGGTGATTGAGGCGGGTATAGACGATATAGACGACCAGAACGTACGCGATATACTCAACACGCTCTATGACCGTTTCGGCCAGGAACTGGGACTGGACCGCTCGGTGACTCTGTTCCACTACGGCTACGCGTTCGGCGTGACAGCGGTGCAACCGGTGTTCGTCGGCGGTAAGGTGATTGCCGGTAACCAATTGGCGAAAGTGGGTGTCGAAGCGGCACAACTGAAAGAGACCATTACGACACGCGACGCCTTGGAGCAGGTTGAACAGACCTATTGGCTGTTGTACGGTCTGGACCGCAAACAGGCTATCATACGTGATGTGAGCATGCTGTTAGATACCTTGAACCAAGTGGTGGAGGCATCGGTGGAAGCCGGTCTGGCATTGCCATCCGATTTAGGGTATGTACAGATACGCCGTGATGCGGTGCAGCGGCAACAACTGCAACTGAACAGCGCCAGACGTATGGCACAACAAGCACTCGCGCTGTCTGTCGGGCTGCCGATGACGGACAGTATAGTGCTGACAGACACCTTAGCGGTAAGCGATTCACTGATTGACCCTCTGCCGGCGACGGTCACACCAGAGGCATCCCTTTTAGCATTGCAGGTTAGGGCGGCTGAGCTGGAGAAGATAATGGCTATGTCGGACGCTTTACCGCAGATCGCTGTAGGCGCGAACTACTCCTACGCCAGATGGCAGACCAACCTCAAAGAGAGCAACTGGTGGGGACGTGAGGCAGGCAACGGTGCCGTGTTCGTCACTCTGCAGGTGCCGCTGACAGCATGGTGGGAGACAGGACATAAGTTGAAGGAGAAAGAGTATGCGCTGGAGCAGGCGCGCATCGAGCAAGAGTACCGCACGGCGCAACTGAACTTACGAACGCAGCAGGCGTATGATAATGTACTGGAAGCACAGGCTTTGCTTGTTATCCAGGCACGAACGGCTGCCCGGGCGCAGGAACTGTATCACCAGACCTTGGCGTATTACGAAGCGGGTATGGCAACTATCACTCAACTGCTGCAGGCACAGAAAGACCTGACGCAGGCACAGATAGACTGGACGGATGCACAGATTGCGTACCGGATGTACGTGAAGCGATATGAAGATCTTGGTCTTTGATGATATGAGCCAGTGCACGGAGCAGGAGGTGGCACGCCTGTTACCCCTTGTCAGTGCCCAACGCCGTGAACAGGCGCTGCGCTACAAGCATACGCTCGGACAGTTCTGCTGTCTCAAGAGTTGGCTGATGGTGCAGGAGATAATGGGAAATGATGCATGGCGAACGAAAGCATGGCAGTATAACGAGCACGGCAAACCCTATTTGGAGAACGGACCATATTTCAGTATCAGCCATTGCAAAGAAGGCATCGCGGTGGCGGTGGATGAGCAACCGATAGGCATTGATATAGAAGGCATTCGTCATGCGAGCGCGGATTTGATTGAGCGGGTATTAAGTGAAGATGAAAGGTTAAAGGTGAAAGGTGAATGGGACAAAGATAGGGCGTTCACACGCTTATGGACGCAGAAAGAGGCAGTGGTGAAGATGGAAGGAACGGGGATAGAGAGTTTTGAACAGCTGCAGCAAGTTCTTTTGAAATCACGTGATCACGAGACCACGGGACTACGAAAAATAGAAACGTTTGAAAGTGAGAAGTATATTTACAGTATAGCACAAAAATAACACGATTATATGGAAAATTACATTGTTTCGGCGCGTAAGTACCGTCCTCAGACCTTTGAGTCGGTAGTCGGTCAGCAAGCGTTGACACAGACGCTGCAGAATGCGATTCGTCAGAACCATCTGGCGCATGCGTATCTGTTCTGCGGTCCGAGAGGAGTGGGTAAGACCACCTGCGCACGTATCTTTGCGAAGACGATCAACTGTCTTAACCCACAGAATGGGTTCGACGCGTGCAATGAGTGCGAGAGTTGTAAGGCATTCAACGAACAGCGGTCGTTTAACATCCACGAGCTCGATGCGGCTTCGAACAACTCCGTCGAGGATATTCGAAACCTGATCGACCAAGTGCGTATTCCGCCGCAGATAGGTAAGTACTCCGTCTATATCATCGATGAGGTACACATGCTCTCTGCCGGTGCCTTCAATGCGCTGCTGAAGACTTTGGAGGAACCGCCTTCATACGCCATCTTTATCTTGGCTACAACCGAGAAGCACAAAGTGCTGCCGACTATTCTCAGTCGCTGTCAGGTGTATGACTTCAACCGAATCACCGTGCCGGACACGATTGCGTATCTGCAGAAAGTAGCGACGAATGAAGGCATCACGGTGAGCGAAGAAGCGCTGAATGTGGTGGCGCAGAAAGCGGATGGAGGAATGCGAGACGCGCTTTCTATCTTCGATCAGTTGGTGGCTTTCTGCGGAACAACGATCACCTACGAGCAGACGATCGCGGTGCTGAACGTGCTGAATGTGGATTATTACTTCTCGCTGGTAGATAATGCCCTCGCGCATAACACGGCGCAAGCCTTGCTGCTCTTCAACGAGGTGCTCAATCATGGTTTCGATGCCGGACATTTTGTAACCGGTTTTGCGCAGCACTTACGTGATGTGTTGGTGAGCAAGGATGCCGTTACTCTGCCGTTACTGGAGACGAGCGAGGCCATTCAGAAACGCTATGCCGAGCAGGCGCAGCGATGCCATCCTATGTGGATCTTCCAGGCGCTGGATATACTCAATACCTGTGATATCAATTACCGCACCGCCCGCAATAAACGCTTAACGGTGGAATTGGCACTCGTCAAGTTGTGCCAGTTGGGTGTAGCGCAGACGGTTCCTGCCCAACCTAGTGCTGCTCCTCGGCCCGCACCAAAGCCTGCACCACAACCGGCTGCACAGCCCGCTCCGCAACCTGCTCCGCAGCCCAAGGAGGAGAGTGTGCCGAAGGTGGTGATCCCTAAGATGCCGAATGTGGGTTTGCATTTCGGACCGAAGAAAGAGGAACCATCTCCAAGCACCGATAACCAATCAGCAGTCACCCATACTCCGGAGGAGCCTAACCGCCCTTTTACGGATGACCAGCTCAGAGACGCGTGGGCTGGTCTGGCTGATACCTATAAGGGTGAACCGCGTCTTAAGCAGTTGATGGAGATGTATATACCGCGTCTGACCGGCGAATGGGTGGCAGAGATTACAATGCCGAACCCCTGGCAGATGGAGCAGATGCGCAAAGCGATGCCTGTGTTGGCACAACGAGTGCGTGAAGCGCTGCATAACCGCGAACTGAAGATACAACTGGTACAACAGGAGTTCACACAGGAACAGATGGCCTTCACCGCGGAAGAGAAATATAAGGTGATGGCGGAGCAGAATCCTGCTTTGGCACAATTGAAAGAGAGACTGGATCTGCAGATCGATTAATGGCTGATTTGCTTAAATATCTGCCAACGACTCGCAAGGAGACGGAGTTACGCGGCTGGGATGAAGTGGATATAATCTTCTTCACCGGCGATGCGTATATAGACCATCCGTCATTCGGTGCAGCCGTGTTGGGACGTGTGTTGGAGGCGGCAGGTTACCGTGTAGCTATCGTTCCGCAACCCGACTGGCATGGGGACTATAGGGACTTTAAGAAGTTCGGTCGCCCACGGCTGTATTTCGCAGTCTCTGCGGGTTCGATGGATTCCATGGTCAATCATTATACTGCAGCCAAACGGCGTCGTTCTGATGACGCGTACACACCGGATGGGAGAGCAGGGGCACGACCTGATTATTGTACCATCACGTACTGCAAGATACTCAAACAACTGTATCCCGACGTGCCGGTTATCATTGGTGGAATAGAGGCGTCTATGCGCCGCTTGACGCATTACGATTACTGGCAGGACAAATTGATGCCGTCTATTCTGGTGGACAGTGGTGCCGATCTGCTCGTTTATGGCATGGGCGAACAGGCGATGGTTGCTATTGCTCAGGCAATCAGCCGTCAGACATCCGCCGTCAGCCTGCATTCTATTCCGCAAACGGCTTTCCTGACGTCCGACAAATCGGAGATACCGGCTGAGGCTATCCGGCTCGCCAGTCACGAAGAGGCGGTGCGCGACAAACGGAAACATGCAGAGAACTTCCGACTGATGGAGATTGAATCGAATAAGATTCATCAAACGACCATCGCGCAAGCGGTAGGCAAGCAATACGTGGTTGTCAATCCCTCTTATCTGCCTATGACGACGGAGCAGTTGGATGCTATTTTTGACTTGCCGTACCAGTACACGCCGCATCCTAAATACAAGGACAAACGTATTCCGGCCTATGAGATGATCAAGTGGTCGGTATGCATGCACCGCGGCTGTTTCGGAGGCTGTTCGTTTTGTACCATCAGTGCGCATCAAGGCAAGCAGATCGTGTCGCGATCCAAAGCGTCTATTCTACGTCAGATAGAGCGGTTAAGCCGGTTACCGGATTGGCACGGAGTGATCAGTGACCTGGGAGGACCGTCGGCGAATATGTATCAGATGCACGGCAAAGACAAGAGCCTGTGTGAGAAATGTGCACGCGCCAGTTGTTTGCAACCCGGTATATGCAAGAATCTGAATCAGGATTTCGGTCCGCTGCTGGATATATACCGCACGGTGGATAAACTGCCTTATGTGAAGCATGCCTTCGTGGGGTCGGGCATTCGGTACGATCTGATGAGCGATGAGTACGCGCGGCAACTCATTACGCGGCATGTGTCCGGACGACTCAAAGTGGCACCCGAACATAGTTCGGATGCTGTGCTGAAAATCATGCGCAAACCGAGTTGGGCGAATTATCTGCGATTCAGAGACCTGTTCTTGCGAATTAACAAAGAAGCGGGATTGAATCAGCAGCTGATTCCTTATTTCATCTCCTCTCATCCGGGGTGCACCAAACGAGATATGCAACATTTGGCGGAGGAGACGAAAAAAATGCATTACCGGCCGGAACAGGTTCAGGATTTCACGCCGACACCCATGACGCTGTCCACCACTATGTTCTACACCGGTTTGAATCCTTACACCGGCGAGCCTGTGTATGTGGCACGCACACCGGAAGAGAAAAAACAACAGAACCAGTACTTTTTCTGGTATAAAAAATAAAGAAGAATAACGGATATGAATTTACCGATTTTTAAGAAACATTATCGTATCAATCCGGAGACCCTGCAATTGGAGCGAATAGAACACGGCTTCCGGTACTGGTTGCGCCGCTCGGGTGGTTATATCATCGGCGGTATCTGCCTGGGTATATTGTTCTTTTATGTCTTTTTGTATTTCTTCCCTTCGCCTCGCGAGGCGTCGTTGATGCAATATAACCGCAACTTATCGGCGCAACTAGACGTGATGAACGCGCAGATAGATCAGATGCAGATAGTGATGACAGACCTCTCGCAGCGTGACGATAACTTGTACAGGGCTATTCTGGGTGCTGAACCTATTCCGCTTAGTGCGCGTCTGGGAGCTACCCGGCAGATCTCGTACTACGATTCGTTGGCACGTATGACCAATACGCAGTTGGCGGCTGATTTGCAACGCAAAGTGGATCAGTTGGAGCGGGAGGTGTACGTACAAGCCCGTTCGTACGAGGAGATCTTGGATCTGGCGAAGAAACAAGAGGTGCGTATGGAGAATATCCCGGCTATTCAACCGGTGCTGAACAAGAACCTCAAGCACATGGCTTCCGGTTTCGGTTGGCGTGTGGATCCGGTGTATCATATTCGCCGTTTCCATGAAGGAATGGATTTCTCCGCGCCGGTCGGTACGGACATCTTCGCTACCGGTAACGGTACGGTCACCTTCGCCGGTTGGCGTCAAGGTTACGGTCAGACAGTGGAGATTGATCACGGTTTCGGTTACGCTACGTTGTATGCACACTGTCATAAGCTGTTCGTACGACCTGGACAGAAAGTGCAGCGTGGTGATGTGATTGCCTTGGTCGGTAATACCGGCAAGTCAACCGGTCCGCATGTGCATTATGAGGTGCATTACAACGGACGACCGATTGACCCGCGTAACTTCTACTTCTATGACCTCAGTCCGGAAGACTACGATAAGATGGTTCAGTTGTCCGGTAACATGGGTAACATGATGGATTAAGGGCTATTAACGAACAACATTAGTAATGAGAAAACACTATCTAATATTATTTTCTTTTGTTATATTGGTGTCATTACCTTCCTGCACTTGGTATGATGCCAAGTCTTACTATAATGATGGAAGGGCGTATTATGAGAACGGGGAAATAACTCAAGCGGTTTCTTGTTATATCAAATGTGTCTATTATGGTCATGAAAGTGATAGTAGAATAGTTGCAAACTCGTATTGTGATCTTGCCGCTATTTGTCACCAAGCAGGAAATCATAAGATGGCATACGAGTTAAGCGAAAAAGGTGCTGATTATTTTCGTATGGCCGGATTAGAAAATGAACAGTATACAATCTGTTGTCTTTCTGCTATTTATAACGCATATATGGGGAATGCGGATGAAGCTTTAATACAACTCCGTCATCTCTATTCTATTACCCAGGATAGCGTTTTGTCAAATTTGGCGAGATCTTATACTGAAGAATTGCAACTGCATCAATTACCGGAAGTCCCCAAACCAAATATACAAGTAAGTGCTTCAGAACTTTATTATGCTGAACATTCTATAAAATATTACTTGTATAAGAGACCTTATAGCATTAAATTACTTTTATCAACATTGTTGTTCTTCTTCGCGGCTTTTGGAGTATATTTAACGCATGGTCGGCTGCTGCAACACATACGAGTATTGCGCTTAGAGAAAGAATCTACTAGTCAGTTACAATTAGATTTAAAACGTAGCAGAGAAGAGTATAATGAAAAATGTAATAGTGATATAGAGCGTTTGTGTATGTATTTAAGAACGCATACTGAAGATTTGAAGAAAGAATTGGAATGGGGAAATTATTCGAAGATGTGTTCCCTCGCTAATTTGCGTTTTGGTAATATCGTTGACAAAATAGACAAGATAGCAATGTTGAATGAAACTGAAAAGCGATTATGCGTTTTAGTATTGATTAATTTGCCAAGAAACAAGATAGCGGAAATCCTTCCATATGCACCAAATAGTGTTGGGAAACTAAAGAATACAGTATCAAAAAAAATAGGAACAGATGGTAAAAATATGTACAAAACTCTGTACAAAATGGCAATGGACATTGAGTAAATAGACAGAAATTTTAAATTCCCACTATGCTTTTGTCGTAAGTTGTAGAAAATCATCATATTACAAAAATAACATTCCCACCTATAAAATTTGTACATATGCATAACTTGTAGTAATTTTGCAGCGTCAAACGATGACACATGTTAAACAATTTAAAATCTACAAAGTTATGAGGAAAAGTATTATTTATTCAGTAATGATGAGTGTATTGCTTGTCGCATGCTCAACGAGGCATGAACCAGCTTGTGAGAATCCGAATAGAATAGTGGGGGAAAATGTTCGTTCTCAATTTAATGAATATGAAGGCTTGTATAACACTATATACTCGCAAACAATACAAGATATCTTAGAATTGGATGATATAGATGCAGTGTTGCGACATACAAGCGAAGGTTATTTTGATATTTACGATACAAGTTTTTATTATTTATCGCAAATCGTCTCTGCGTATTACTTAGATGGGACATTGTTTGACTTAATGGACGATGCCATAACCACCAATGGATTATCTTTGGACATAGAAAATTATCAGGTAAATCCACATATTATGGTACCACTGATTTCTGCGATGATGGATAGTGTTTATGTGACGCCTTCATATAGATATACGATTTTTAACGATGATGTGTACCTACATGACGAAGAAAAATTTGCATTATGCGTGTACTACGCAGTAAATAATAGAATTTATGATAGTTTATACGGTCAGACTGTTGTGATAAGAGATGACATACACAATCAGTATGCAACGATGCAATTCCCCAAGTCATATGATTTGCCTATACAATGGATTCAACCATGCGATATTTATGAATTACCAGTTAATGACATAAGTTCAATTGATACAGCAGTGGTGTATGAACGCATAGTGCATGAGATCGGGATGTATAAGTCATTCACTTCGCATGAAGAGAGAGTTCAATACTTTTCTCAATTAGAAAGCAATCATACTATTTATAATGTCACAAGTCAGGAATGCGAGGAACAAAGAGAAGAATCTATTGACGACTTGGAGACGGAAATCGCATTAGCAGTTGTAGTAACTGCAGCAACTAGCGCAGACGCACTTCCTGCTGTAAGTTGTGTGTGTCTAGTGTATTATTATGCTCAACGTAATTATATAGAGAAACAATATAAGAGGTGTTTGGAAAATGCGGAAGATTAGATTAGTTTTACGTATAAATTATATAAGCTATGATTAATTTTAAGGGAATTAAAGCGTACAACACAATTGCCTTTATAATGCTCTCACTGCAGATGTTAAAATTGACTAATTTCATACGGTCAATGGAACTGGCAACGTTTATAGCAGTGTTTTTGACAATTATTTTAACCATCAAAGTAATCATCTTTGATAAGAAACTGCATGGAGTAAAATATTGGCTTTTGCTTGCTGTTATTTTTGCTCAAGAAGTGCTTGTTGGTCTTGATAAGATACTTCCAACATTGTCTTATATTATTGTAATAACATGCATGTCTAACTTTAGTTTATGTGTCCTGTTTTCTTTAGATGCACCGTCTGTGCGTAAAAAAATGGATGATGATGCCTATGTGTTAAAAAATACATGCACACTACTTACCATCACTTATGTAATAGCAATGTCAGGTATTCTAATGAATTATTTATTCCCTCCGTACTTCCTTTTATAAAGGGTAAAACATATCGCGTCTCAACCGAGGCGCGATATGTGTTCCAACTCTTCTTGTTCCAATATTTGGATCTTGCGTCCGTTGATAGCCACGAGTCCTTCTTGTGCGAACTGGCTGAGCGTACGGATGGCATTGCTGGTAGTCATGTTACTCATGTTCGCCAGGTCCTCACGCGGCAGCAGCATAGCTAAAGTCTTGCCGTCCTGCTCGAATCCGTAGTTCTTGAGCAACAGCAGCAAACTCTCTGCCAAACGTCCGCGAATATGTTTCTGCGTCAGATTGACGGTTTGTATCTCAGAGAAAGCCAAGTCCTTGGCCATCATCAGCATCACGGCGTAGCAAAGCTCACTGTTGTGGCGAACAAGACGCTGGAAATACTGACGCTCAAGACGGTACACAATCGAATCCTCAAAGGCATTGGCATTGGAGTTATACGGCTCGTCTGCCAGGCAGGCGCGGTAACCGAACACGTCATACGGCTTAAGCAAACGGATGATCTGCTGCCGCTGGCCTATTCCTTCTTTATAAATACGAACTTTACCGCGGAGCAGCATCCACATATACTTCGAATCTTCTCCTTCGTAGTGAATGATCTCGTTCTTTGCGTAGGTGATCACCTCTGCGTGCTTAACAATACATTCACGCTCTTCTTCTGTCAGGGACTGCCACAACGGGTGCAGATCCCACATGGGGGCAAAGTGTTCGTCTTGTTTCATGCTGCAAAATTAGTACTTTTTTTCGACTTATGCAAGAGTTTGAATAAAAAAAATGAATTATTTCCCCTTTTGCACCCGAAAAAGACGGGAAAAGGTAAAATAAAACTTGTTTTATTTGCACAATCAGAATTTTTTTTGTACCTTTGCGCCCAAATTGGATAAGAATACGTATAATCATTTAATTTGTAAGGAGGAAACCCTTATGATGCAAGAAGAGCAATATAATTTTGTCAAGTATTTCGAGCGTTCGTTTAAGGAGCATTGGAACCTTCCGGCTGTTACGGATTATGGAACGGACGTCACTTTGACCTATGGTCAGTTGGCCATTAACATCGAGAAATTGCATATTTTGTTCAAAGAATGCGGCATCAAAAAGAACGATAAGATTGCCGTTATGGGAAAGAACAACAGTAACTGGATTGCTGTCTTTTTGGCAACCATCACCTATGGTGGTGTGATTGTGCCTATTCTGCAGGATTTCCGAGCGAACGATGCCATTCATATTATCAATCACTCGGGTGCCAAGTTGCTCTTCATCAGTGATATTAACTGGGAAGGTATAGACTTGGATCAGATTCCTAAGGTGCTGGCGGCAGTCAGCTTGAACGACTGGCATCCTATTTCGCTCGCCTTGGATCCGCAAAAAATCAATTATGAGGCCATTGCTCAGAAGTTCAAAGCAAAGCACCCGGAGGGTTATTGGGCAGATGATTTGCATTTTGATGAGCGTTCCAACGAGGAGATCGGTTCCATCAACTACACTTCCGGTACGACCGGTTTCAGCAAGGGTGTTGTGATGCCGTTGAACGGTTTGGCAGGTAATATCCGTTATGGTATCAATGCCGGATTGGTAGATAGCAACAGTCGTCATGTGGCCTTCTTGCCGCTGGCGCACGCTTACGGATGTGCATTCGATTTCCTGGCTTGCTTGGCAGCCGGTGGCCACACGTGGCTGATTGGTCGTACGCCGTCTCCGAAGATCCTGCTGAAGGCCTTTGCGGAAGTTAAACCGACGATGATTCTCTCCGTGCCGTTGATCCTGGAGAAGATATACAAGAAGATGATTGTTCCGCAGATTCAGCAGCCGCCTGTTAGTTGGGTGCTGAAAGTGCCGTTCCTGGACGAGGTCGTTTGCTCTAAGATACGCGAGCAGTTGATTCAGGCTTTCGGTGGCGAGTTTCGTCAGATCATTATCGGCGGTGCTCCGATGAACCCGGAGGTGGAGGCGTTCTTGTATCGTATCAAGTTCCCGATGAGCGTTGGTTACGGAATGACCGAGTGTGCACCGCTGATTACGTTCACGCCGTATGATCGAGGCAGTAAGTTGTACTCCTGTGGTAAGTCACTGCCGGGTATTATGGAGGTGAAGATCTTGAATCCGAATGCGCAGGGCATTGGTGAGGTAGTCGTTCGCGGCGAGAACACGATGACCGGTTACTACAAGAACCCTGAGGCTACGGCAGATGCGTTCACGGAGGACGGTTGGTTGCGTACCGGTGACCTGGGTCAAGTGGATGCAGACGGATTCCTTTATATCAAAGGCCGTTGTAAGACCATGCTGCTCGGCCCGAGTGGACAGAATATCTATCCGGAAGAGATTGAGGCGAAGATCAACAACATGCCTTACGTGCTGGAGTCGTTAGTGCTGCAGCAGAAGGATAACCGATTGGTAGCTTTGATTTGCCCGGATTACAATGAGGTGGATGCAGACGGCTTGACGCGCGAACAGTTGGATGCACAGATGGAGGATACGCGTAAGCAGGTTAACTCCGAACTGGCGGCATACGAGCAAATAGCGATTGTTAAGTTGTATCCGCACGAGTTTGAGAAGACCCCGAAGAAATCGATCAAGCGATTCTTGTATTCGAATATGGTCTGAATACTGATAGCTGAAAACTATGAACCTGTGTATCGATCAGGGAAACAGCCGTACCAAAGTGGCGTTGATGACGGATGAGGGTAAGATAATCAATCATTTTATCTACAAGTCCTTCTCTTCGGCGGATGTAGAACGTCTGTTTGATCTGTATGATATAACCGATTCGATCATCTCGTCGGTGATTAACATCGAGGCGGCCGTGGTGAATACGCTTCATCGTCGTTCGCAACACTTTGTGCTCTTTGATCATATGACTCCTGTGCCGATCATCAATCGCTACGATACACCGGCCACCTTGGGACAAGACCGTTTGGCTGCGGCGGTAGGCGCTAAGAGTTTATGCCCGAACGAGAACTTGTTGATCATCGATGCCGGCTCGGCGATTACCTATGATTTTGTGTCCGAGCAAGGCGAATATATGGGCGGAAACATCGCACCCGGACTGAAAATGCGCTTCACTATGTTGCAGCGAATGACCAAAAAACTGCCGTTAGTGGAGGTGGATGAGAATGAACTGATTCCGCTCTTTGGCAAGAACACCCGCGATGCCATCGCAGCCGGTGTGATACGAGGAGTGGCTTATGAAGTGAAAGGGTACATGCGGACGCTCAAGGAGAAGACACCGCATTACCGCACGTTCATCACCGGAGGGAATGCGCCGTATATCTTGAATAACGTGCGTGCGTCCCGTACCGAGAACAGACAGCTGCAATACGAGAAGAACTTAGTGCTCATCGGACTGAATGAGATTTTGATTTATAACAAGAAATGACGAACAACAAGAAAATATATCGAATAATAGGGTTGTGGATGGTGATTCTTTCACCTTTCGCCTGTCCCCTTTCTCCTTTATCTGCGCAGAACATGACCAGTTCTCCTTATTCGCGTTATGCGTACGGAGATCTGAACGAGAACGTGCCGACCGGTTATCGTGCCATGGGTGGCGTCGGGTTAGGAATGCGTTCCAGTCGAGCCATTAACCCTGCTCAACCGGCTTCTTATACGGCTTGCGATTCGCTGACGTTTATGTTCGATCTGGCTGCCAGTGCCAATTGGAGTCGTTACCGCGATGCAGGGGGAATGAAGAATAAAGCGAACGGTAACTTGGAGTACGTGACGTTGCAGTTCCCGCTCTATAAACGCTGGGTGTCTATGTCAGCCGGTTTGTTGCCCTATAGTTCCGTGGGCTATAACATCGAGCTGAGTGATTCGATTAACTCCGACTATCATTATACGACCAATTATTATGGTGACGGTAATATCAGTCAGGTGTATGGCGGTTTGAGTTTTAATGTGTACAACTGGTTGGCGCTTGGTGCCAATGTGTACTATATGTGGGGTGAGTTGAGTCACATGCGTATGCTTTCCTTCACCGAGTCGAATGTCAATTCTACTATCCAGTACGAGAACCTGAGCGTAAGCAATGTGCGGTTCCGTGCCGGTGCACAACTGTTCCATACATGGGGTGACCATACGATTAATTTAGGTGCCATCTACGAGCATAAGTTGAGGCTGAACAGCCAACTGCTTCTGTTCGAGACCCAAGGCGACACCGTTTATACCTATACCGAAGGATGGCAATTGCCAATGGTGTGGGGTGTAGGAGGTAGTTACAGTTGGGCGAATCGACTGACAGTGGCCTTCGATTTTGAGCGGCAGTGTATGGCGTCCGCAGATTACGGAGGCGTAGATTATCCGGGTTACATGAGCGGATTACGTGACCGTGATCGCTATGCCTTCGGTGTGGAGTACCGGCATAACCCTATGGGACGTAATTATGCGGAGCGTATGCTTTGGCGTGCCGGTATCAATGTGCAGGACGAGTACGTGTCACTGGTGGGCGCGAAGAAAGTAACGGCAAGCATAGGTGTCGGATTCCCGCTCTACACGATCGGTACGGTCATTAATACGACCGTCGAATATACGCATCGTGGCAGCAAAGCCGGATTGGAAGAAAACAGCTTGCGCTTCACCATCGGTGCGTCCGTCGCGGAGAACTGGTTCTTCAAACGCAAGTTGTAGTTTGGCACGGTATTTGAAAGCATTGGTCAAGACCACGAGGTCCGAGACCAGAGATTACGAAAATTAATTAACACTAAAATACAATCATTATGAAATTCAAAACTATTCTTGTCTTGGCGTTAGCAGCAGCCGTTCCGGCATTGGCTTGCGCAAAGAAGCCGAAAAAAGTGGATGAAAATGTGACTGTTCAGGCTGCTCCTGTAGTAGAAGAGGAGGATCCGGAAATCACCCAAGAGTGTCTCGAGGAACTGAACATGTTCAACGATGCAATTCGTATCAAAGACTATGCCGGCGCCTATGAGCATTGGATCCAGGTGTACACCAACTGTCCGAATGCTAACAAGGTACTCTACAGTCAAGGTACTAAAATGATCAACGCCTTGTATCAGGCAGCAACCGATCCGGCAGAGAAAGAGCGTTTGGCTAACCTCGCGCTGGAGATGCAGGATAAACGTATCCGTTTCTTCGGCGATGATCCGAAGTACCCGGCTGCTTATATCTTAGGCGAGAAGGGTCTGGCATATTTGGATTTCTTCGGAGATGCTAAACTGGCTGAGGCACGTCAGTGTCTGCGTCAATCAGTGGATGGCATGGGTGCGAAGAGTAAAATGGAGGTACTGGAGACCTTGGTTGAAGTATCGCGTAAGCTCTACAAGCAGGATCCTGATCATTTGATGGAGCAGTTCATCTCTGATTATGAGGTGGCTTCGACGCATCTCTCCACGCAGGCTGCTGATACGGACAATAAGAACGCTGCTTATGCTGCGGCTAAGCGTGACCGTGTAGATGATCTGTTCGGTACGTCGGGCGCTGCTGACTGCGCGAAGTTGGATGAGATCTTCGCTCCGAAAGTAGAGGCTAACAAGGATAACCTGACGGTGCTCAACAGTATCGCTAAGCTGTTCAAACGCGTACGTTGTACGGATTCTGATGTTTATTTCGCTGCATGCGAATTGGCTCACAAACTGCAACCGACCCAGGAGTCTGCTGCCGGATGTGCTTCGATGAGCGCGAAGAAGGGTGATTATGAAGCAGCTGTCGCTTATTACGACCAGGCTATCAACCTCGCTATCGGTGAGGAGGCGCTCAGAGATGCTGCTGATTATCAATACAACGCCGCTGTGTACTGCTTCGCTAACCTCAAGAAGTACCAAGAGGCACGCCGTTATGCGTTGGCGTCTATCAACACCTTGAGCAGTCTGGGTGTGAACGAAGGTCAGGGTCGCTGCTACATCATCATCGGTATGTGCTACGCTTCGGCTCGTCCTTATGGCAACGATGCACGTGGTGCCATCCTTAACAAGACCGTTTATTGGGCTGCGGTTGATAAATTCATCAAGGCTAAACAAGTAGATCCTTCGGTAGAAGCAACCGCTAATGAGTATATCCATTCGTACAGTCGTTACTTCCCGACACGTGAAGAGCGTTTCGACTTGCCGAATGACTTCTCGGGCTCTACCTTCTTCGTAGGAGGCTGGATTGGTGAAACGACTACTATCCGATAGTATATTGATTATCGTTGCTATGCTCTGCTTCGCTTGTCACAAAGGCGAAGTGGAGCAAAGCAATGAAGCGCAATCGCGTCAATCTATTGCTGTGCTGATCACCGATTCGGTCAGCACACTTATTTCTGATTCCGGTATAACGCGCTACCGCATAGAGGCGCCTCAGTGGTTGGTGTACGATAAGACCGATCCGCCGTATCAGGTGTTTCCGCAAGGTGTGTATCTGGAGCAGTTCGATGCCTCCTTAGCGGTGCAGGCTTCGCTCAAAGCCGATTATGCGTATTACAACGAGACGACGCAGATCTGGTTGCTACGGGGAAACGTGCATGCGTTGAATCGCAAAGGAGAAGAGTTTGACACACCGGAATTGAGTTGGAATCAAAAGACGCATCGGGTCTATTCCGATTCGCTTATTCATATCAAACGGGAGAAGAGCATTATTACCGGTGTCGGCTTCGATTCGAACGAAGAGATGAACCAATACACGATCTTGCATCCGACCGGAATCTTCCCGATTGATGAAGAATAAAAAGAGAGATTTATGGGATTATTAGAAGGCAAAACAGCATTGATAACCGGTGCGGCAAGAGGCATCGGTAAACAGATAGCACTCCTTTTTGCAAAAGAAGGATGTAATATTGCATTTACTGATTTGGAACTCAACGAGCCGGTTGTTGAAACGAATAACCAAATCAAGTCACTCGGTGTGAAGGTACGTGCGTATGCTTCGGATGCAGCGAACTACGACGCTGCCCACGCCGTAGTGGATGACGTGATCAAAGAGTTCGGACGCATTGATATTCTGGTTAATAATGCCGGCATAACACATGATGCACTGCTTATGCGTATGACCGAAGAAATGTGGGATGAGGTGCTACGTATCAATCTCAAATCGGCCTTCAATTACACCCACGCCGTGACACCGTACATGATGCGTCAACGCAGCGGGTCTATTATGTCCCTCAGTTCGGTGGTCGGACTGAACGGTAATGCCGGACAAGCCAATTATGCGGCTTCGAAAGCAGGCATCATTGCTTTGATGAAAACGACCGCCAAAGAGTTAGGTGCGCGTGGCGTACGTGCCAATGCGATCGCTCCGGGATTTATTCTTACCGACATGACCAAAGCCTTGGGAGACGATAAACTGCAGCAGTTCGTTTCCATGATTCCTATGCGCAGGGGTGGGGAACCCGAAGAAATTGCAAAGGTCGCCCTTTTCTTAGCGAGCGACCTTTCTTCATACGTCTCCGGACAAGTGATTCAAGTCAACGGAGCTATGGCATAAAACATTAGCTTTTATCTCTCAAAGATCTTAAACCGCCACGGTTTGAGCGTAAAGGCTTGCGTGGCTTCGAGCGTATGCTCTTTGCCTCCTAAGCATTTGTATTTGCCTGTATAACCGGTGAGGTCAATCTTCACGGTCTGTTCTTCATTGCTCATGTTCATAACGGCAATGACGGTATTGTTACCGTGTTTGCCTTCCTTCTGACGCACGCAGGCGAAGATGGCATCGTTGTCTGCGGTAAGGCGGATCATCGGAGCGCCTACCTCCGGACTGAACAGCGCTTTGTTATGCTCGCGCAGGGTGTTTAGACGTTTGTATAATGCTGCTTCTGCATATGCCTCGTCGACGTCAATCGTATCTTTCTCAAAGAACTCCAAACGGTGATGATTACCGCTTAACTGCCCCGTGTAGATCATCGGCATTCCCGGCACTACATAACAGAAAGCGGCAAACAGGTTCACTGCGTCACCCATACGCTCTTGCTCCGTTCCTGCCCAACTGTTCTCGTCATGATTGGAGATGAAATTCATACGAATAGCCTCCGGACGAACAGTGGTATCTGCTTTGGCAAAATACGCCCAAAGGTCTTCTACACTGTTGTTGCCCTGTGCCACGCCGTTCATCAACTTGTGCAGCGTCCAACCGTAATACATATCGAATGCGGTCTCGGTCAGTTCGTCGGCTTTGTCTTCATCCTCGGCCAGCGTGAACATGTGCGGGTGTGTCAAACGCAGGTCGCCCATCGCCCAGTTCCAGAAATCTGTCGGAACCTCTCCGGCTACATCGCAGCGGAAGCCGTCAATACCAATCGAATCCATCCACCAATGCATAGCTTTGAGCATCTCTTCGCGCATCTCTTGGTTGTCGTAGTTCAGTTTGCTGATGTCCGTCCAGTCGTATTGAACCATCAGGTTGCCCAGACTATCGCGATAATGCCATCCTTCGTTCTTCGTCCATTCGCTGTCCGGTGCTGTGTGGTTGGCTACCCAATCGAGGATAACCTTAAAGCCCATCTTATGCGCTTTGTGAAGGAAATGCTCGAAATCCTCGCGGGTACCAAACTCCGGATTGAAGGCGCAGTAGTCGATGATGGAGTAGTAACTGCCCAACGAACCTTTGCGCGTGATCACACCAATCGGTTGGCAAGGCATCACCCAGATAATATCAATGCCGTTTTCCTTGAGCGTCGGCAGAAGTGCCTCTGCTGCTTGGAACGTGCCTTCCGGGGTTGCTTGACGCGTGTTCAATTCATAGATAGTAGCGTCGTAAGCCCATTTGGGGTGACGTAACTCAGTTTGCTCTTGCGGTGCGCAACTCATTAGCACCATTGCTGCTAACGCGAAGAAAAGAGTCTTTTTCTTAGTCATAGTGGCGCAATTCATTTCAGTTTTCATTCTTCAGTAATTTTATAGGTTAATTCATTTCGATTGATTTCTACCGTTACCGTCTGTCCCAAATAGACGCGCTTATAGACCAGGATATCCGGTTCGCTCGTTACAACAATCAGATCACCGTACATCAGCGGCATCGATTGACGGCGCATACGAATCAGCTCTGCCACTTGTTCGCGCATAGCTTGCTCCTGTTCGTTCAGTCCATCAAAACGCATCATGTGACGGTTATCAGGATCATTACCGCCTACCTCGCCGTACTCGTCGCCTTGGTATATACAAGGCACACCGGGTAAGGTCATGTTCAGCACTTCTAACAGCAGGGCGCGTTTGTAGGCCACTTCGGCATCACCGATTCCGATCTCCCGGGTCCAGCCTTCTTCCTTACCTTGACTATGGATGTCAATGGCACCTCCGGCAATAGAAGCAAAACGTATCTGATCGTGGTTGCCGCTGATGTTACCCATGGTATGGTGGGAACCGTACGTGGCCAACGAAGTCAATTCGTTGTTCATCACTTCGTCCATTCCGACCAATCCGCACAAGGCCTCACGAGTGGTGAAATAGACATTGAAATCGAATTGCGCATTGAGCATACCCGGCTTGATATAACTGCCAATCAGCTCCGGACTGCCGTAGGTCTCACCAATCATCCAAATCGGACGTCCCGGCCAACGAGTGGCAATCTTCTGTCCAAGCATACGCCAGTATCCTTCCGGTATATGTTTGCAGGCATCGTGACGGTAACCGTCCAAATCGAAGTTCTCCAGCCAGTACAGCGCCGAGTCCGTCATCGCTTCGCATACCTCGTCGCGCTCTAAATCCAAGGTAGGGATGTGTTTGTCAAACCAAGTCGTCAGGCGGGCGTCGTCCCATAACTCAAAGTTACGACGGCCGTCAGGCAGAATGGAGTCGGTGTGCCAATCCGGATGCTCTTGCAGCGTCGGTGAGTTGATGTGCATATGATTGGCTACATAATCCAAAACCACGTTTATTCCGTGCGCGTGCGCGGAGTCTAATAAGGTGCGTAACTCATCCGGCGTACCGAAACGGCTGTCCAATTGTGTGGCGTAGATAGGCCAGTAACCGTGATAACCGCTGAACTTGGTGTACGTTTTGGAGGAGTCGTATTTGTTGCCGTTAGTGAACGGGTAGCATCCCCATGCATCCCACGGGTTCTGCGTGATCGGACTGATCCACAGCGTGTTAACACCCAGGTTGTCAAAATATCCTTTTGTTATCTTAGCGGTTATTCCGGCCAGGTCTCCACCCTGATAATCCACTATGTCCAGCACTTCCGGGCTGTTCATTTTCCAGTCATTGGCCGTATTGCCGTTGTAGAAACGGTCAATCATCAAGGAGTAGAGCACTTGGGTCTGCTGATCGTGACGATTGAGTTGCGAAGCGTCCGTGATGATCTGTCCGTTCTCCATCGGCAGCAGCAGGTCGTTGTACAGATACGTATCATCTTCCGCAAACACCCGCAAAAACATGCGCCCTTGTAATCCGTCACCCATAACCGGTAACCCGTTCATATCCAGCACCCATGTTCCGTCCTCTTGCGCTTGCCATAAAGTGTGGTCAATGAGCGTGTTCTGAATATAGGCTTCCAGACTCGGATTGGCTATGTTGTCCACGAATCCTACGCGTAGCGTATTGTTCTCATACGCCAACGAAACCAGACCTTGACGAACCGGCTTGTCGGGTAGAACAGGAATGGCGAAACTGCCGTCTTGTCCTTGAAAAGAGAGGGCATGAATAGACCGGTCGCGGTTAACAAGATCCATCTCGCGTACCACTTGCGCCGTTCCGCTGATGTTCAGACACTCGATTGCTTCTCCGGTGGTCCAACGGAGTCCTTCCCATAGGGTGGTGTCACCGTACAGAACCGGAAGGTAATCCGTCAACACGATATGCATCGTGTCACTCGTCATGCGTACCGGCATAATCGGATTGGCATTCGCCATTTGAGAAGCAATGTGATTACTCTGCCGGCATCCGGCAAAACAAAGCAATAAAGAGATAAAAAATAGGATTTTTTTCATGGCTATCACAAATTTAGCGCTGCAAAATTACTACATTTTTTTTGAATATGCAAATATTTCATGTAAAAAATCCTTCCACTCTTGTGTATGTCAAAAAAAAGTTGTAAATTTGCACGCTTTTTGATAATTGACGCTTTATGGCATTGAAAGAAAATATACAAACCTTGTTGACGCAGGTGCAACAAATGGAGGCGACCAACGCAGAAGAGTTGGAAGCGCTGCGTATCAAATACCTCAGTAAGAAGGGCGAAATTACAGCGCTTTTTAATGAATTCCGTACGGTGCCCGGTGATCAGAAACGCGAATTGGGTCAGTTACTCAACCAGTTACGCCAAACAGCAGAGGGACGTATTAATGAGCTGCGCGAGAAAGTAGAGATGAAGCAGGAGGAGGCGGATCGCTTGGATCTGACTCGTACGCCGGATCCTATTGAGTTAGGCACACGTCACCCGCTTTCGCTCGTGCGCGAGGAGATAGAAGACATCTTCTCCCGCATCGGTTTCACGATTGCGCAGGGTCCGGAGGTGGAGGATGATAAGCACGTCTATGGCATGCTGAACTTCGCGCCTGAGCACCCGGCACGCGACATGCAAGACACGTTCTTTGTGGAAAAAGAGATAGGCGTGCAGAAGCCGACCGATGTGCTGCTTCGTTCACACACCTCGTCTGTGCAGACGCGCGTTATGACCAGCCAGAAACCGCCTATCCGTGTGCTTTGCCCGGGACGCGTGTATCGTAATGAAGCTATATCCGCTCGTGCGCACTGCTTCTTCCATCAGGTAGAGGGATTGTATATTGACAAGAACGTCAGCTTTGCAGATTTGCGCGAAGCGCTGCTGTATTTCAGTAAGGAGATGTTCGGCGCAGAGACGCAGATTCGTCTCCGTCCGTCGTACTTCCCGTTCACAGAGCCGAGCGCCGAGATGGATATCAGTTGTAACATCTGCGGCGGTACCGGTTGCTCGTTCTGTAAAGGAACCGGTTGGGTAGAGATTCTCGGTTGCGGCATGGTAGATCCGAACGTGCTGGAGGCTTGCGGTATTGACAGCAAAGTGTATAGCGGCTATGCCTTTGGCATGGGCGTGGAGCGAATCACCAACCTTAAGTATCGCGTGAAGGACCTGCGTCTGTTCTCGGAGAATGATGTGCGTTTCCTTAAGCAGTTTGAGAGTTGCTAAGGGTTCAATAAAGACACGGAGAAAAACAATTAAAAACCTTAAATAATACAATTATGGCTAAAGTTTATCAAGCAAATGAGATCAAGAACGTCGCTATGTTAGGCGGTTCGGGATCAGGTAAGACGACTCTGATGGAGTCGATGTTGTTCGAGTGCGGGGTGATTAAACGCCGCGGTTCGATTGAAGCACAATCCACCGTGTGCGACTATTTCCCGGTAGAGAAAGAGTACGGTTATTCGGTATTCTCGACGGTTTGTAACCTCGAGTTTGAGAACAAGAAGTTGAACATCATCGACTGTGCAGGTAGTGATGACTTCTGCGGCGGTACGGTTGCTGCACTGCAGATGTGCGGTTCAGCACTGATCCTGCTGAGCGCTAACGGTGGTGTAGAGGTAGGAACCCAGAATAACTTCCGTCTCGTAGAGAAAGCAAAGAAACCGCTCGCATTCGTAATCAACAAATGCGACCATGAGGCAGCTGATTTCGAGCGTACGTTCAATCAACTCAAAGAGAATTTCGGTAACAAGTGCACGTTGATCCAATTCCCGGTAAATGCCGGTGCAGGTTTCAATGCCGTTGTGGACGTGCTGAAGGGAAAGATGCTTGTCTGGAAAGCAGAAGGTGGTGCTCCGGAGCTGAAGGACATTCCTGCTGAGTATGCAGACAAAGTAGAAGAGATGCGTGCTGCCTTGGCAGAGCAAGCTGCTGAAGCAGATGAGACACTGCTTGATAAATTCTTAGGCGAAGGCCTGACGGACGAGGAGATCATGCAAGGTTTGAAGTCCGTTTATGCTGACGGTTCGATGTATCCGGTGCTCTGCTGCTCGGGTGCGAAAGACATGGGCGTTCGTCGTCTGATGGACTTCCTCAACGGTATGGCTCCGAGTCCTGCTCAGTTCAGCTATCCGACGGTAGACGGCAAGAAGGTGAGTCCGGATCCTAAAGCTCCGACCAGCCTCTATGTCTTCAAGACTTCGGTTGAGCCGCATATCGGTGAGGTGAACTATTTCCGCGTAATGCAAGGTACCGTTCATAACGGTGATGACTTGGAGAATATGGAGCGTGGCAGCAAAGAGCGTATCTCGCAGCTCTATCAGGTTGCCGGTTCGATCCGTGTGCCGGTTGATGAACTGGCTGCCGGTGATATCGGTGCTACCGTGAAGATGAAAGATACCCGTACGGGTAACACATTGAATGCCAAGGGTTGCGATCTGCAGTATGCTCCGATCCAATACCCGCAACCGCGTTACCGTCGTGCTATCAAGCCGGTAACGGAGTCCGACGCTGAGAAACTTGCTGCACTGCTCACCCGTATGCATGAGGAAGATCCGACTTGGATCGTAGAGCAGAGTAAAGAGCTCCGTCAAATGATCGTTAGCGGACAAGGTGAGTTCCACCTCCGCACCCTCAAATGGCGTCTGGAGAACAACGATAAGATGATGGTTGAGTACCTCGAGCCGAAGATTCCGTATCGTGAGACGATCACCAAGGCTGCTCGTGCTGACTACCGTCATAAGAAGCAATCCGGTGGTGCCGGTCAGTTCGGTGAGGTACACCTGATCGTTGAACCGTACGAGGATGGCCAACCGGTTAAGGAGACCTATAAGTTCGGTAACCAGGAGTACAAGATCTCCGTGAAGGATCAACAAGAGATCAACCTCGAGTGGGGTGGTAAGCTGATTATCATCAACTCGATCGTTGGTGGTGCTATCGATGCACGTTTCATTCCGGCTATCGTCAAGGGTATCATGGATCGTATGGAGCAAGGTCCGTTGACCGGTTCGTATGCTCGTGACGTACGCGTGATTATTTACGATGGTAAGATGCACCCGGTTGACAGTAACGAAATCTCCTTCCGTCTTGCCGGACGTAATGCTTTCGCTACTGCCTTCAAAGAGGCTAACCCGAAGGTACTCGAGCCGGTTTATGATCTCGAGGTATTTGTTCCGTCGGAGATCATGGGTGATGTGATGAGTGACATCAACGGCCGTCGCGGTATGGTAATGGGTATGGAGACCGAGAAGAGCTTCACCCGTTTGAAAGCACAAGTGCCTCTGAAGGAGTTGGCTTCGTACTCGACTACGCTGTCGTCTCTGACCGGTGGTCGTGCTACGTTCACGATGCAGTTCAACAGCTATCAGCTCGTTCCGGCAGATGTTCAGGAGAAACTGCTTGCTGCTTACGCTGCTTCGCAAACCGAAGAAGAGTAATGAACTCGATACGAAAAAGAGCCGCAGAAATGCGGCTCTTTTTATTTACCAATCCAGATTGTACGTCACGCCTATCGCGTGTTGGTAAAGTCTTTCTTCGGTTAACTCGATGTACCCGTTTTTCTTGGTGATGTTGATATCCCGATCATAACCGTACGTGAACCGGTAATAGAAATCCAGGCTGCTGAGTTTGGTAATTCTCCACTTGACGCCAGCCTGCGTGCGTACGTTGCTGATGAACTGATGTCCGTTCTTCTGCTGGTACTCGGGCACATTAAGCGTGTTCTCCAACTCGCACCATATATAGGGTTTGACAGGCTTGCCGGGCACTATGAATTCGGCACTCAACCGACTGCGGAGCAACCAGTTATACGGGTTCTTCTCCAGCACGTTAACACTATCCGTTCGCATGTCGCACAGCACGCGTTCACGCAACGAGAGTTTGACATAATCAGTCGGATACACTGCTGCCGCACTCATGAACACACGGTGCCGCAACACCTCGTTCGCATCACTCCAGTCCTTACGCCCCATCACACGCAGCGTGTAACCGGCGTCCACTTTGAAATACTCAATCGGCATGTACGCGAGCGAAAGGGTGGTGTATGCCTTACTGAACGCCGCGCCGTTGGTGGAGTTGTATAGATCGAATCGCATATCTTCCGATACGCAGAGCCGCAAGCCGTTCTTCCATTTCTTGGTGAAATCCGCACCTACGCGCAGCTGTGCACTATGGGTGGTGACAGCCTCTTGCGACTGATACGTCCAGGCCGAAGCCGACATGCTCAGCGCTAACAGCGCTCCTATAACCTTTAACCGATAGCCCATAACTTTATTTGAATTTCGTTATCTGGTCAATGCTATTGACGATCTTACCCTTTTCCAAAGGGTAGGTTACTTTGATATATGCCACGTCACGCAGAAAATCGATATGTCCGATCTCGACGTCCAGCACTTTGAGTCCGGTACGTTCTTCCAAGTCAGCAATCAACGCCGCGCGGTTCTCCGGTTTGATATTCTCAATCTTCTCGTAGAGAATGATCTTCGTGGATGTGCGCTTGCGGTTGCTCCATAACTCAAATCCGAATGCCAGACAGATGATGAGCACGTTCGCCAGCACCAACAGGTACCATGCTAAACCGTCCGCCTTAAGACTGAGCGAGTTGATGATCGATACGGCGATGATGATGAACAGATAATTCATCTCTCGGATAGGCACCGTCTCCGTACGGTAACGAATCATACCGAAGATAGCGAACAGACCTAACACGAAGCCGGTTTGGATATCCAGAATCTGCATCAACCACAGCAGCAGGAACATGGCACTCGAGAAGAGCATGAACGTTACATAGTAGTCGCGACGACGGCTGTAACGATAGTAGATACCATACACGATGATCCACGTTACCAGCAGGTTAAACAGGAACATCAGCGGCATGGTAATCACATCCGCGCTCACGTGCAACCATTCGGCAAGCGTATTCATTACATAGGAGATGCTGTCTGTCGCACCGAAGCGTTCCGCGATGGACGGATCGTTCTCCAAAAACTCCAAAGTGGGATTACTTAACTCTGGCATAATTTTTCAATTTTGCGTATTTTACTTTTGAATCTGTTTGTCTTTATTCCCGGTGTAGTCAATGCCGTTCCGATGCAGTACTTACTGATCTTGAGCGGATGAATACGCAGGTCCAGCATGATCTTGGTCATCGGCGAAGGTACATTACCGTCGCGCTTGAGTTCGATAATCACCAAGTCGCTAAACGATTTGCTCTCCCCGCTTACCACATTGTCCCAAACCAAGTCCATGTCGATGGTGAGTCGTTCCGTTTTGGCTTTGTTGACCAACGTGATACGATGAAACTGTGTGCGTAAATGTGGACTGAGTTCCGACCAGACGTATCTGCTTTTCGCTGCAATGAAATCCTCCACGCTCCACAACTCCCGCTTGCTTTCCCCGTAGGTGTCGGCGTTAATGTCAAAGCCCGGAACGGCAATGCGTTTCTTCTTCGTGCGGCCTTTGTTGTTCTTGCGTTTGATCTCCAGAAACGTCAGATCGCTGTCCACATATTGACGAATACGTATCTTCTGGCGAACCAGTTGACGGTCGTGATGGCGAATGTACATGTCGAGCGTATCGGTGTCATAGTACATCGTGTCGTAGGTGGCAATGCGTTGACCGTCAATCTCTTGCGCATAGTAATCGGTCTGTGCCGCTTGGAGAATAGCAGGCAGCACATGCAATGAAACCGCATACTTGGTGTCGATGCGGTTCATCAGTTTGACGCTCTCCATCTCGCTTAACGAGATAGGGGCGAACTTACTTATCGCTGAAGATATACTCAAAGACCTTTACGCTATATAATTTGCCGTTCGGCAGGTAGTTGTACTGTTTGGCTTTCGTGCCATCCGCATTCCATTCATATTTGCGAATGCGAACGGGTTTGTTGCGATCGTTATACTCCACCTCTTCCGTCACTTTGCCGGTAGTCTCATCATAGGCATATGTGGTGCGGCTACGCTGACCATAAGTGGCGTACTCAATTTCTTCGATGCACCGTCCCTGGCTGTCATATACTTTGACGTGGTCCAACCAGCGCGTCTTGGTCTTGGCGTCCGTGTTCCACTCTTTGACCGTCAGGTTCTTACGTTTCTCACGCCGCGCTAACTGTTCCGGCGTTAACAGGTTCTGCGCACAAGCGGTTCCTGCAACCAGCAGGCACACCAGTATATAAATAGTTCGTTTCATAAATATCAAATTTCAAATGTCAAATATCAAATATCACGTAGTGATGATTACCATCCGCCGGGACCTCCACCTCCGGGGCCGCCGCTGCTGGATGAAGTATAAGTGCTCAAGTTGACGCTGTTACCGCCTGTGTAGGTGGCAGGGTAGTAGCCCATGTTCTTAAAGATAGCGGTACCGGATGCCGAAACACCTTTGTACAGCTTCGGTTGGGTGGCACCGGAAACGATGATGGTAGATGCATTGCTGCTTGGTGTTTTGAAAGCAAAGACCTCTCCATTGGTCTCAACGGCATACCAGGTGTTGGTAGCACCGGTTGCTTTGTAGCAGGGCTGTGACAGACTGGCTCCGCTCTCTAAATTGCCGATAGCGACAATTGTGCCTCCTTGTACGTATAGTTTGTACCGTTGTTCCGTATTAGCGTCAATTGCCACTTCCGGGCTGCGTGAACCAATGGCATAGATGAGTCCGCCTTTTATGTAACAGTTACCGTTAGCATCGATTCCGTCATTACCGGTGGAGTAGGCGCACAGGCAACCACCGTTGATAGTGAAGTCACTGCCGGAGTTGATGGCATCGTCTGCTGACTGCGTATAGATAAAACCACCGTTGATGGTGATGGTACCTTTGGCTTCGATGCCTTCCGGAGAACTGGACGAAGAATCGCCTCCCCAGCCCCAGGGGCCACCTCCTCCGGAAGAAGCGGTTCCGGTGCAAACGACTTCGATATCACCGCCGTTGATGACTAAGTTAGCTTTGGTCTTGATACATTTGTACTTGCTGCTCACGCGAATCGTACCGCCGTTAATGGTGATGCCCAAAGAGTCCGTGATACCCTTATCTTCCGCGGTGATGGACAGCGAACCGTTGTTCACGATGATGACCGAATCACATTGTACGCCGTCGTTGCCGGCAGTGATGGTGTACGTACCGCCGTTGACATAAATGCCATCGTTGGCATGAATGCCGTCAGCAGCAGCTTGAAGCGTGAGTGCACCGGTGCTTTCTACGAATTGAATATAGTCATCGCTCGCTAAAGCATGCTTGTAATTACCTTTGATGCTGAGACTTCCGGCACCGGACATAATGATCTGTCCTTCGCTGAAGAATGCCGCCTTGCTGTCTGCAGAAGATGTGTAACTGCTGCCGTCCGTTAAGCTGTTCGTGC
Organism: Paludibacteraceae bacterium; assembly: GCA_017401985.1. Lineage (GTDB taxonomy): Bacteria > Bacteroidota > Bacteroidia > Bacteroidales > Paludibacteraceae > Colicola. The sequence goes on from JAFPNK010000049.1 coordinate 49,421, forward strand.
CTTCCAGCACCACAAAACAACTCTTCTTGCACTGGTTGTTGATGGCCGAACCGTCTGAGCAGGTAAGTGTCAGGTTACGCATAATCAACTGATGACGGTTGGTGCCGAAGATAGTTAACTGACCCTGTCCGTTACCGCTTAACAGATACGTGATATCTTTTACGGTGGATGTGATGGTGACATAACCGTTGTCTTGGTTAATAATCACTCCGCTATGTTCGCCCGTAACGGTAGCAGCGGCACCGTTCCATGTTATTTGGATCGTGTCGGTGGTTACGATAGTGGTGTCTCCCGGACTGACAGAAGTGGTGTCTGTTGTCGTCTCTCCCCCGGGATTGGTCGGCGTGTTCTTCTCTGTGCAAGCAATCATCCCGACTGCTAATAAGCACAGCATAATAATCTTTTTCATACCTTATTGTAGTTAATTTCCATTAAATGCTAACAAAAAGCGTGCAAAATTATAAAAAATATCTCAATTATGCAAGAAAAAATGAATTTTTCTTGACTATTGTTACGAAATGCGAAAACTAAATTCGCATCCGCAATATTTTTGATTGTAGAAATGGTATTCTTTGAGTAATTCGTTTCTTCGTTCCTGCAATCCGTCCTTACGCCAGTTCTGTGCCCAATACCGGATAGCATCCGGATGCGTTTTATTCACCGCTTCCTGGGCTTTGAAACCGGCACGGTTGATCTGCTCGAGATTCTTCCAACGCGAAGAAGCCAGCGTGGTGGCAAAATAGGGAATTCCCAATTCTTGCGCTTTCTTAGCAGTGGCCAATAGGCGATGGTAGAAGCAGAGCTCGCATCGTTTGCCTCGTTCGGGTTCGTTCTCCAATCCGCAGATGTCCTCCCGCCACGCATCATGCGCGTAGTCGTCATCTATCCATGTGATTCCTAAACTCTCTGCATGACGTTTGGATTCGTTCTTGCGAATCTCGTATTCTTCGAGCGGGTAGATATTCGGATTGAAATAATAGATCACGGGTTCGATCTGATGTGCGAGCAACCACTCCACGATGGCGCTTGAGCACGGTGCACAGCAAGCATGCAGCAGCACCCGCGTGCATCCTTCCGGTACTATGATGGCTGATTGTTTTGGCATATTGAGCGCAAAGGTACAAAAAAATTTGCACATATGAAAATATTTTTGTACTTTTGCAGTCGATTATGGAAGAAAAGCAACATATTGGACAGTTATTCGACCGTATAGCCGGTACGTATGACGGTTTGAATCACGGTTTGTCGTTGAATATCGACCGCCTATGGCGTCGTAAGACCGTGCAACAATTGAAGCCGGTCAAGCATGTGTTGGATGTGGCTATCGGCACGGCGGACTTGACGATTGAGATGCTGCGTAGCGGAAAAGTAGAACAGGTGACCGGACTCGATCTGTCCAAGCAGATGATGGCCGTGGGAAAGTTGAAGGTTGAACGTTTAAGGTTGAAGGAAGAGGTGGATTTTGTCTATGGCAACGCGCAGCATATGCCGTTTGAAAATGAGGCTTTTGATGCCGTCACGTGTGCCTACGGTTGCCGTAATTTCCAGAATCTGGACGAAGGGCTACGCGAGATGTATCGTGTGCTCAAACCCGGCGGACAAGTGGTGATTTTAGAGTTCTCATATCCGTCCAATCGCCTCGTGCGCGCGCTATACGATATATATTTTAGTCATATACTGCCTTTGGTAGGCCGGATAGTGAGCAAGGATAAAACGGCGTACACGTATCTCAACAAGAGCGTGAAGAACTTCTGTTGGGGCGAAGCGTTTGTGCAACATATGCACGATGCCGGGTTTAGGGATGAGAATTTCCGGACGCTTACGTTTGGAATAACCACTATATACACAGCACAAAAATGGTAAAACACATTATTCTTTGGAAATTACGCTCCGAGTTGAGTGAAGCGCAGAAACATGAAGTAGCAGTAGCTATCAAGCAGGGCTTGGAAGGACTGAAAGGTAAAGTGCCGGGTTTGTTGGATATCCATGTACAGATTGACGGTCGTCTGGAGACCAGTAATGCGGATATCATGTTAGATAGCACCTTGGATTCGTTTGAGTCGCTGAAAGGGTATGCTGTTCATCCGGCACACGTAGCAGTAGCGAACGGAGTTGTCCGCTCGAATACTGAGTTACGTACGTGTTTGGATTATGAGTGCTAAGCACTCCGTTTGAATTCGTTTATCGTCTCTTCATCGGAACACGGTAGTAGGTGTTCAGACGACAGGTCTCGCAGTTACGCCAGTGATAGGTAAGGGTAAGACCCAATTGGAACCAACCGTCGTTCCAGTGGAGGTGCTCCTTGCCGTAGCGGTCTGTCCATGTACCGAACGCATTACCTAACGCTACGCCGTCGCTGTTCTGTCCGGGCGCCATCGGCCATGCATCCAGGTTCAGGTACTGCATATCAATCAAACCCTCTTGAATCATCATCTCCAAACTAAGCGACCAGGACGAGTTGAGACGCCAACTGTAACCTAAACCAATCTGCGCCATCGGGAGAATACCGAACGCCTTGCCTTGCAGCAACGTGCGCACTTTCTGACTGCCTTCGCGCTTATAATAGTAGAACTGATAATCGGTAATAATGCTGGCCGTGATCGCTACACCTCCGTACAGGTACAAGCCCGCGTTGGAGAAAGGGTAGTACTGAACACCGAAAGCCGGTTGTGCCACGATGGCATTAAAACGGCGGTAATCATCGCGCGGCTCTGCCAGGCTGTTGAACTTCAGTTCGTTGTTACCGCGTATCGTACCAGCCAAAAGCGAGAAACGCAAATTGCAGTGATTACCGGCA
>JAFPNK010000050.1 GCA_017401985.1 Paludibacteraceae bacterium
AATTTTTGAAAAGAAAGATTGCTATGAAGGAAGAGCCAAACCATTAAGGAAATATGACATTGAGCTTTATAAAGAAGAAAAGGTTATTGTGATTAATACAGACTTTCACCAAAAATCAAATTAAGCCAAATGCACTCCAGTTTCTTGCATATTTCAAAAAAAAGTAGTAATTTTGCACCGCAAAATTGAGTGAACAATGTATCTATTCTATTGTCCGGACATAGAAACCAAGCATACGCTCTCGGAAGAGGAGAGTGCGCATTGCGTGCGGGTACTGCGTTACACGGCGGGCGATGAGATTCTTATCACCGACGGACGCGGGACAACCTATACGGCGCGTATCACCAATCCGCACCCCAAACATTGTGACTTTGAGATCATCGCATCTGAGAAGCAGGAGAAGCATCACGCTTTTCATCTGCATATCGCTATCGCACCGACTAAGAATATCGAGCGAATGGAATGGGCTATTGAGAAATGTGTGGAGATAGGCGTGGATGAGATCACTCCGCTGCTGTGTCGTTTCTCGGAGCGCAAACAACTTCGTACAGATAGGCTCGAGAAGATCATTCTCTCCGCAGCTAAGCAAAGCCTGACGCCGTACTTGCCTGTGCTGCACGAACTGACGCCTTATGACTCCTTCGTACGCGAGCAAGCCAAACTCAACCAACAAAACTTCATCGCGCATTGCTATAAGGACGAAAAACGCTTCCTCAAGGATGAGATGGAGTTGAGTAGGGATGTGCTGGTACTTATCGGGCCGGAAGGCGATTTCAGTGAAAAAGAAGTTGCCGATGCCCTGGCATTAGGCTTTGTTCCCGTCAGTCTCGGTAATAGTCGTCTCCGCACCGAAACAGCCGCTGTCGTTGCCTGCCACACGGCCGTACTTCTAAACGAATAAATCGTCAATCGTCAAATAGTCCATGAATTTAGACGCCGACATATTACTTTGGATCAACGGCCATAACTATCCGTGGTTGGATGAAGTCATGTGGATTGTCAGTAATCCCAAGACTTGGATTCCGCTTTATGTGGTGCTGGTGGCTTTGTTGGCGTACCGCTATCGTGATTGGCGCGCAATGATCTTCGTTCTGGCCGCCTTCGGTATAGCGGTCGGCCTGAGTGATTATATGTGCAGCGGCATTATCAAACCGCTTGTTTGCCGGTTGCGTCCCACCCATGAACCAGCCCTCGATCCTATTCATTTGGTGCACGGATACGCAGGCGGATTATATGGGTTCTGCAGCAGTCATGCCGCTAATAGTATGGCCGTGGCGCTGCTCTTCAGTCTGCTATACCGAAAAAAAACAGCCACCGTTCTCCTAATGGGTTGGGTAGCTGTTGTATGTTATAGCCGGATGTACTTGGGCGTACATTATCCGGGGGATATATTAGCCGGTTTGTTTATTGGGGCTCTGTTTGCTGTACTGGTCTATTGGGCCCTTGCACGTTGGCAGCTCCGCGTGGACGACGTGGTTGCTCAACAGGGTGATTCATAAACCGCTCAAACTCCTCCGCCGTGAGCAAGAGTCGCAACTCCGCATAGATATCCTGCAAGCGTTGCATGTTTTCCGCGCGAGTAAGACCAAGATGCCGCATACGAGCATACTTGAGATGCATCTTGTAAATGGTGTCAATCCGAACGGAATCGGTGATACTCAACTCACGTACCAGACGGGTTGTTTGAGTAAGAGCTTCTTCCTCGGGGGTGCGATGAGGACGCTCAGGCAGAGGCTCTTGAGCCAACAAACTAACGGAAAAAAATAAACTGATAATAAGTAAATATTTACGCATAAAGTAGCATTTTTGTTCTACAAAATATACAACAAAAATCATGCCGAATATACCGGAAATACAATTAGCAACACGACTTTATTTTTCCCAAAGCGGAAAAGAACGTCATGCCCGGCCTGCTGTACAAGTGGCGCTGGCGGGTATGATAGTCGGAGTGCTGGTGATGATTGTCACTATTTGTATTGTGGTGGGCTTCAAACGTACCATCACGGACAAGGTAGCCGGTTTCGGTGCACATATTCAGGTCGTCTCGTTTGATAACAACAACACCTACGACCTTCAACCTATTGATGTCCCGGATAGTCTGCTGGAGTTGTTAGGCAGTTATGAGCATGTGGTTAAGGCCGCGCCGTTCATCACCAAACCGGGCATGTTGAAAACAGATAGCGACTTTGTCGGAATAGTGCTGAAGGGAACGGACTACTGGGATTTCTTCGCGTCCAATCTAACGGAAGGTACGTTGCCTGCCAACCCGCAACAAATACTGATCTCCACCAACATGGCTACTCGCTTATTGCTACATTGCGGCGATGCCGTGACGGCTTATTTTGTGGATGATACGGATGTGCGCGCAAGGCGGTTTGAGATCTCCGGTCTTTATAACACAGGCTTCACGCAAAACGATGAACTGTTTGTGTTGACGCCGCTTGCCACGGCGCGAAGACTGCAGGCGTGGGACGAGCAGGTCTATTCGGGCGTGGAGATCCGGGTGGATAATATGCGAAACCTGGAGCAGACTGCGGACAAGATCTATTTCGCAACCGTCAACCGCTGGGATGAAAACGGATATAATGTGTACTACGTACAGACCTTGCTGGAGCAGAACCCTGCTGTTTTTGCCTGGCTCGATCTGCTGGATATGAACGTGGTGGTGATCTTGGTGTTGATGCTACTCGTGGCAGGATTTAATATGGTGTCCGGTTTGATCATCCTTATCATGGACGGTGTGCAGTTCATCGGAATCATGAAAGCGCTGGGTGCTACTAACCGCTTTATTCGGCGTATCTTTATGACGCAGGCTGCTATCTTAATCGGTAAGGGTGTGTTATGGGGGAATGTGATTGGTCTTAGTTTGGCCGCGGTACAATATTACGGCCATTTGATTCCTCTTGACCCCGCTACGTACTATGTGAATACGGTTCCGATTGCGTTTGCGTGGGAGTGGTTGCTGATCTTGAATGTGGTGACGATCGGTCTGTCGCTGCTGATCATGTTGTTGCCTTCGCTCATCATCACGCGTATCAGTCCCGCTAAAGTGATGCATTTTGAGTAATGAAACTACAGACGATTGTTGATATCAAGCCTTCCGAGTGGAAGATCGGGTATGAGGATAAGATTCTCATGCTGGGTTCATGTTTCTCGGACGAGATAGGCGAACAAATGCAGCAGCGATTCTTGCATGTCACGTGTAATCCTTTCGGCACACTCTATAACCCGCTATCCATCGCGCAAGCGCTGCAGATGAACGATACGCCTGAACTGATTGAACATGATGGTCTTTGGCATTCGCTGGCACATCATGGTTCCTTCTCGCGCGCTACGCGCGAAGAAGCGGAGCAAGCTGTTCGTGCATCAATGGAGACGATGCAAAGCGCCCTTGCCGAAGCCACGGTCGTTATTGTGACCTTCGGCACGGCGTGGGTCTATGAGAGAAATGGCGAGATAGTCGGTAATTGCCATAAACTTCCGGAGAATCAATTCAATCGTAGGCGATTAAGCGTAGAGGAGATCGTCGCAGCGTGGAAACCCATCATAGATCGCTATCCCGATAAGCACTGGCTGTTTACCGTTTCACCTATCCGGCATATAAAGGACGGCTTGCATGAGAACCAACTGAGCAAAGCGACGCTGCTACAAGCGGTAGAGCAGTTAGGCGACTATTTTCCGTCTTACGAGATTCTTCTCGACGAGTTAAGGGATTATCGGTTCTATGCGGATGATTTGGTTCATCCGAGTTCGCTTGCCGTGAATTATATCTGGGAGCGGTTCGTGGATACCTTCTGTACGCCGCAGACAAAAAATGAGCTCGTGCTTCAACATAAACGTTGGAAACACGAGCATCATATTCCGCTTCACTAGGAAGCCTAGTTGTCCTAGTTAGCCTAGTTTTTCAAAGCCTTTATAGCTTCTTCGAGCGAGGCGATGCGGGATTCTGCATCGGCTTTTTTCTTGCGCTCTAACTCGACGATCTCCGGCTTGGCATTGGCTACAAAGCGCTCATTGCTCAGTTTAGCCATCACACCTTTGAGGAATCCCTGTTGGTGAGCCAGATCGGCTTCCAGTTTCTTGAGTTCTTCCTCTACGTTGATGAACTGATCCATCGGAATAGCGAACTCCGTAGTGCCGACGATGAACTTAGCGGCATTACCGCTTACCTCGCCGTTTACAGCTACTTTGACATTCGCCAGTTTAGCAACCAACGGATTGAGTTCAATCGGAGAGATGAGCGTCAGTTCTTCCTTCTGCGGGATATTCTTGCTTGCCCGCACATTACGGATTCCTGCTACGATGAGTTTCAGATTCTCAACATCGTCTAAAATAGCTGTATTGATTTCGCTCACCGGCTCTAAGGTCGTTTGCATAATAGACTTCACCGCGCAGCCTTGCTTGCTCGGCTCTAAGCCGTGCCAGAGTTCCTCTGTGATGAATGGCATGAACGGATGGAGCATACGCAGCATTTGGTCGAAGAAGGCCAGTGTGGCTTCGTATGTAGCGTGGTCAATCGGTTGCTGGTATGCGGGTTTGATCATCTCCAAGTACCAACCTGAGAACTCGTCGCAGTACAGTTTGAAGATGGTCATGAGCGCTTCCGACAGACGATACTTGCTGAACAGGTCTGCTGTTTCGCTTTCTGTCTGTGCCATCTTGGCACTGAACCACTCGATGGCGTACTTAGAGGTCTGTGTTTGCTCAATGTCCGCAACCTCGAAGCCCTTAATTAGACGGAAGCAGTTCCAGATCTTATTGCAGAAATTACGTCCCTGTTCGCAAAGCGAATCATCGTACAATATATCGTTTCCTGCCGGTGCAGAAAGGAGAATACCCATACGCACGCCGTCGGCTCCGTAACGCTCAATCAAATCCAGTGGATCAGGACTGTTACCGAGCGACTTGGACATCTTACGACCGAGTTTGTCGCGGACGATTCCGGTGAAATAGACGTGCTTGAACGGCATCTTACCTTGATACTCATAACCCGCCATGATCATACGTGCCACCCAGAAGAAGATGATGTCCGGACCGGTTACGAGATCTGCGGTCGGGTAGTAATAATCAATCTCTTTGTTCTTCGGGTTCTCAATGCCGTCGAACAGGCTGATCGGCCAGAGCCACGAGCTGAACCAAGTATCCAGTGCTCCTTCGTCCTGAACGTAATTGCCTTCCGGTTTGGTCTCCGAAACGATGATCTTATCGTCCGGGTAGTTCTCCAGTCCGGTCTGAGCAAGCAGGTC
>JAFPNK010000051.1 GCA_017401985.1 Paludibacteraceae bacterium
ATTGGTGTGAATCATGTTGTAAATAACTCCCCAATCCGGCAGTCCTCCCAAATTGCGGTCATCAATCCACAGGTCTGCCACCAGTTTGCGGGCAGGCTTGTGTTCGGGTTCTTCCTCGGGATAATTGGAGTTGACAGCATAGAACTCAAGTCCTTTAGACTTGCAATAATCCACAGCCTCCTGCAACAATTCGCCTTCCCGAACGGTCCAAAGGATAATTTGGTGATGGTCTTCCTCCTGCAGTTTTTTCAAAGTCTGGATGGCAAACGGAATAGGTTTGCCAATTTTCGGGTACTCATGGGTAACAATCGTACCATCAAAATCGCACGCGATAATCATTGGTGATTAGTTATTGGTGATTGGTTATTGGTAATTTAGTACGTCGGTATGTTCGGGTCCTCCGGAGTCATCTCTTTGTCCACTTTGCCGAGGGTTGGTTTGGTAAAGAACCAGGCAATAGCCGAGATGGCAGCCACCCAGAACATGGACATATAACAGCCCTGCTCGTTCGCCATCCAGAAGTACGCGATGATACCGAGCGGCATGGCATTGCTGACCAGTAAGATACGTGCCGAAGCCAGTTTCTGATATTTCTCAAGGGTGGCAGGTTTGCGCCATTTGATGAGGTATAATCCTAATGGAATCGTGATGAGTGCATCAAAAATGATGAAGTACTGCACAGCCATTCCTAAGGCAGAATCACGGTTTATAGGTGTGTATAACTGTTTTGTCCATGCATAATACATGACCGTCATCGCAATGAGCGTGAGTGCCATCACACCGTAGTAATAATAATTGAGATGTCTTACAACTTTGTCCATTATCGAAGTATATTTTGATTACAATTTAAAATCCGTTCGGTTGACAATGGAGCGTCCGAGTGTGATCTCATCGGTGTACTCCAATTGGTTACCAACTGCAACGCCGCGCGCAATTTGCGATATTTTCGGCAGCTGCGCGAGTCCTGCATTTTGCAAGCGACGATAGATGTAAAAATTGGTTGTGTCTCCCTCCATCGTAGTCGGCAGCGCCAGAATAATCTCGTCAACTTCTGTTTTGCTAACACGCTCAACCAGCGAGTCTATTTCTATATCTTTCGGCCCTATTCCTTCCATAGGCGAGATGACACCTCCCAGCACATGGTACACGCCGTTGTACTGGCCGGTATTCTCAATAGACATCACGTCTTGTACGTTCTCCACCACGCAGATCATCGTATGGTCTCTGCGCGGCGAGCCGCAAATAGGACATATTTCCGTGTCGGATATATTGTGGCACTCGCGGCAATAAATGACATCACGCTTGAGCCGTACGAACGCATCCGCAAAAGCTTGCACCTCACCCTCTGACTGACGCAGCATATGCAACACCAATCGTAAGGCGGTTCTTCTCCCTACTCCGGGCAGCGAAGCCATTTGGTTCACTGCTTGTTCCAACACAACACTTGGATACTCGCTCATACTCAACTTTTCTTACTCCACCGTGCGGGGAACATACGGTACGGATAGCGCTCGCGTATATTGTCCGCGTTCGGACAGTCGATGCAGTGAATGCGGATACCTTTGGTGACGGAAACGAAGGCGAAGATAGGATCCCCCGGTTGCGGATTACAGCACTTGGAAAGGTTATAATCCACGTTCTTCACGTTCATATCAACCTCGATGGCCAGTCCCTTCAGTTCCGACCGATCCACATACTCTGTGTGCTCTCGCTGCAGCGGTGTCTCTTCGGGAGTGATCATCACATCACGCAAGTGCTGCACATCCTCTTTGCCGTTCGCAACCGACTGGTACATCTCGGACACCTCCTTGTAGCCCAGTTTGAGCGCCATGCGGGTGATGTCCGCTTCGTTGTACTCAATCTTCCAATTTCTGAAACGGCGTTCGATGATCTCCTTGCCTTCGGCAGCCTGCTTGTACTCAATCTCTTTGAGTGCCTGGCGAATCTTATTCCGTGCTTTGGTGGACACTACAAAATTGAGCCAATCGGCATTCGGGTGCTGGTTAGGCGAGGTCATGATAGACACCTGGTCGCCGTTCTCCAGTTTTTGCCGAATAGACACGTTTTGATTACGAATAGTACCGCCTACGCAGTGTGCGCCTACTTCGCTGTGAATTGAATAGGCAAAATCCAATACTGTCGCTCCTTCCGGCAAGCGTCTTAAGTCGCCTGTAGGCGTAAAGACGTAGATGTCTCCGGACTTCTGAACGATGTTTCCTTTGACGCCTTTGTAGGACCAGTGTGCAGCTATACCCTGCTCCGCTACTTCGTCCATTCGCTTGGTGCGTATCTGCACCTCTACCCAGCGTTTATCCGGGCCAAGAACGGTGGTATGCAGCGATTCGTATCCGTTCTCCTTGGGCACAGACAACCAGTCACGCAAACGTTTGGGATTCGGAGTGAAGATGTCCGTGATCAGCGAATAGACCTGCCAGCAATCGGATTTCTCTTTCTCCGGCGCGGAGTCCAAGATAATACGGATAGCAAATAAGTCATAGATCTTATCGACGTCACAATGCTGCGCTTGCATCTTATGGTAGATGGAGTGAATGGATTTAGGCCTTCCTTTGATAGTAAAGGTAAATCCCTCCGCTTTTAGTTTGGCCTCCAGAGGCGCAATGAACGCAGCTACATACGCTTCGCGCTCCGCTTTTTTGGCGCTCAACGCGTGCGCGATATATTTATACGTGTCATAGTCGAGGAATTTAAGCGCCAGGTCCTCCATCTCCGTTTTGATCTGGTAGAGACCCAAGCGGTGCGCCATCGGGGCATGAAGGGTCTGCGTCTCTTTGGCAATGTGCCTCCGACGATCCGAGTCGCCCTCTTTGTCGAGTTGGCGCATCAATTCCAGGCGCTCATTCAATATCGAATATAATACTTTATTACTATCTTCCATCCGCAGTAATTAAAAAAACGGTGCAAATTTAGTGATTTTTTTTTATTTATGCAAATAAAACGAACTATTTTAGTCAAAAGTCTTGCATATTCCAAATATTTTTTGTAACTTTGCGGCGATTTTGTGAATACTATTAAATTATTACCATAATGAAAGCAAAGAGAATTGTTATTATTTGCGTACTTGTAATCGCAGTAGTAGGATTGGCATTCTTCTGCATTACCAGTGTAACCACTCCTATTAAATTTGAGAATACTCGTGCCGAGCGCGAAGTAGCTGTTATCAAAAATTTGGTAGATTTGCGTACGGCTATGGTTGAGTATCATCACCAGAACGGTCGTTTTACCGCTGACGCCGATTCGCTGCTGCTCTTCTTGAAGACTGCTCCGAAGAAAGAGCTGATGAAGGAAGGTAGTTTGACGGATAAGCAATTAGAGGCCGGTTTGACTGAGCCGAAGGCTGTTAAGATTCTCAACGATGCTAAGAAGCGCGCTTTGAAGAACAAGAAATTGAATCTTGATCCGAATGATTTAGACGCATTGTACGCTTACATTTGGGAAAACGATGCCGACGTAAAGAAAAACAATCTGCAAGGATTCCGTCGTGATACGATTGAGTTGAATATGCTGGAGGCGCTGTACAAGGGCGAGTACGATGCTACCTCGATTGACACGATTGTTAAGATTCCTTACGGAAACGGTGTTAAGTTTGAGATTGAGGTTAATAACGACTATAAGACCAGCCAGGGTATTCGCGTTCCTATCTTCGAGGCACGTGCTCCGTTTGAGAGTTACCTGGGTGATTTGAATCAACAGGAGTTGGTTAACCTGATTGACCGCGAGCAGCAGCTTGACCACTATACCGGTTTGAAGGTAGGTGATATCTACGCTCCGAACAACAACGCCGGTAACTGGGAGTAAGTCGATAGGATCGACACCCGATTAGTCATGCGGATTATTAGTGGAACATATGGGGGGCGGCGATTGTCGCCCCCTAAAAATATAACAGCGAGGCCTACAACGGACTTTGCCAAGGAGAGCTTGTTCAATCTGCTCAATAACCGAATGGATTTTGAGGGGATTGATGTGCTGGATTTGTTTGCCGGAACAGGAGGTATCGGCATTGAGTGCGTGAGTCGTGGGGCACGTGAAGTGACGGCAGTGGAGATTGCGCATGTGCAACAGAACTGGATCATCAGTTGTTGTCGCCAGTTAGGGATTCGTAATCTGAGTGTTATCAGAGGGGATGTGTTTAAGTTTATCAATGCGTGCCGCACGAAGTATGATCTCATTTTTGCAGACCCGCCTTACGCGCTAGAGCAGTTGCCTACTCTACCTGATGCCATCTTGGCTCAGGATATACTGAAGGACGGCGGCTGGCTTGTGATTGAGCACGGAAAGGACACGAATTTCACGCTTCATCCAAGACACGTAGAAACGCGTACGTACGGAAGTGTACATTTCAGTTTCTTCCAATAAAAAAGAGGCCAGCGCCTCTTTTTTTGTATTCAATATTCAGAATCCAGTATTCAGTATTTTCAGAGTTCTACATAGACCTCGAGCAGTTTGCAGCCGCCTTGCGGTTCAATGCGAATATCGTTGAGGACTGCAGGAATGAGTACCGCTTCACCGGTTTTTAAGGTGACGATAGCATCTTCAGTCACTTCACAATCCAGCGCCTTGACTGCACATGCACCTTCTACGCACATATACGCCACGAACGAATCGAGCGGTGCATAGTCACGCTGAACGGGTTGCATAGGCGACAACAGATTGACTGTGAAATACTGCGTCTGCTGTAGGTTTACAGCGCCGTTAATGCGCGGAGCGGTACGTTTGACCGAAGCGCCGTTGTCGGGCGTGAAATCCATTACCTTAAGCGCTTTGTCCAGTTTGAGCGGTCGTTTGCGGCCGTCATTACCTACGCGGTTATAGTCATAGAGGCGATAGGTGATATCCGAGTTCTCCTGGATCTCTGCCACAATGGTATCTTTGCACATGGCGTGCACCGTACCGGCCGGAATCATAGCGACGTCTCCTTCGTGCACATCGTATTTCTTCAAGTATCCGGCGAGTGTACCGTCTGCGATAGCGGCATGAATGAGCGACACATTCATCGGCTGGTTCCAACCCAGATAGATGGAGGATTTGCCTTTCGCCGGCAGCACGTACCACATTTCCGTTTTCCCCATACACTCTTCATGCTCCAGCGCAAACTCATCATCCGGATGTACCTGAATAGACAAGTCGTCGGTAGCATCAATGAATTTCATGAGCAAGGGGAAGTGATTGCCGAAGGTGTCGTACACTTTTTCTCCGACCAGTTCGTCCATATATACCTCCAGCAAGTCCTGCAACGAATCGCCGGCATGCGAACCGTTACTCACTTCGGTAGGATATTTGTCAATATCCGAGATCACCCATGCCTCACCTACGTTCTCGTAGTCTTTGGGCACGTGGTCGTACCATTTTTCAATCGTGTGTCCGCCCCATAGTTTATGGAACAATTGCGGTCTGAATTTGAATGGATAAAGAGCCATGTGTTATTGGTTAATGGTGGTTGGTTATCGGGTTAGAGGTTGCGGATGTGTTTCTCCCATTCCCAAGCGGAGGCAAGCACATCACGAATAGGCGTATCGGCTTTCCAGCCCAGCACTTCGTTGGCTTTTTTCGGCGCAGCCCATACTTGCTCTATATCTCCTTCACGGCGACCGACGATGGTGTATGGGATCTTCATACCTGTTGCTGCTTCGAACTCATTGATGAGTGTAAGCACGCTGAGACCGGTGCCGGTACCAAGGTTGAACACCTCCACCTGCTCGCGGTCTTTGGCTTCGATCATTCGCTCAATAGCTTTGACATGCGCCTTAGCCAGATCCACTACGTAGATATAATCGCGAATGCACGATCCGTCGGGTGTATTGTAGTCGTTGCCAAACACTTTGAGTTCCGGACGCAGTCCTGCTGCCGTCTGGGTGATGAAGGGCAAGAGGTTCTGCGGTACGCCATTAGGCAACTCGCCTATCTTGGCTGACGGATGAGCGCCAATCGGATTGAAGTAACGCAAGATAGTGGCGTGGAGGCCCTTATCCGCGTGTGCTTGATCACAGATGATCTCTTCGTTGATCTGCTTGGTGTTGCCGTACGGCGAAAGAGCTTTTTGAATAGGAGCCGTTTCGTCCACAGGCAGGTGAGCTGCGTCCGGCTGTCCATACACGGTGCAGGAAGAGGAGAAAACCAGGTTCTGCACTTGATGGAGACGCATTACCTCCAGGAGCGTAACCAGACTGCCGATGTTATTGCGATAGTAGAGCAAAGGTTTCTCAACCGATTCTCCGACCGCCTTGCTTGCTGCAAAATGGATAGCGCCGACTATATCCGGGTACTGTTTGAACACATTATCCAGATCCACAAAGTTACCGCAATCAATGTTAGCGAATTCAGGTTTGCGTCCCACGATAGCAGCTATTCCATCCAATACGTCCACGGACGAGTTGGACAGGTTGTCCACGATTGTCACGTCGTATCCCTGCTCCATCAGTTCCACCGTTGTGTGAGAGCCTATATAACCGGTTCCGCCGGTAACGAGTATTCTACTCATTTATGATTTTAAATTTATGATTTATGATTTAAAATAATTTCTCAGGGTACAC
>JAFPNK010000052.1 GCA_017401985.1 Paludibacteraceae bacterium
GTTGCCTATCAGCACAAAAGCGAGTAACAGCAGGAAGGCATTGATGCCCATAACCCAGTAAGAGAAGGTATCTGCCGTGCCACCAAACAGGGTATTGAGCACGATGGAAAGACCGGAGATGGAACCAACGATCAAATGGCTCGGCATTAAGAAATAATAGACGGCAGCCGCACCGAGACTCATACCGAGTGTCATGAGTACCAGTTCTTTCCAGAACTTCTTCGTACACAGAGCGTGTAAGAAAGCGTGTACCAGGTCACTCCAATACGTTAACGTAAAATATTGTTTAAGGTGTTCCATTAAATCATTTACTATTTAGTCATTTGCCATTTGGCATTTAGTCTTCCTCTTTGACGACGAGTCGAGCTGTGCGGCGTGTGGTCTGGCTGAGCATAATTGTTCGGCCGGCTTTGGCACGAGCTAATATATTCGGCGTAGTACCGCGGATAGTCAGCAGGGACAAGTGGTCGTTATAGCTAACATTGAAATGCACCCGCAGCTCTTCGATTGCAGCCGGCACAAAGCGCGTATTATCCACGCAGACGGAAATCGTGACTGCGGAGGATTGAATGAGCGACACTTTGAGACGATGACGATGAATGATATCAAAGATCTCACTCAAGCTCTCCTCGAGAACGAACGCAAAATCTTTCGCGCGCATGGTAATAAGGATTTGATTTTTGCGCCATATGTACACCGGCACATCAATCGGTCCTACTCCATCCGCTGCGATGCGTGAACCGGCCGCCGTCGGGTCGCCGAAGGGCTTCACATAGAGCGGAATCTGCTTATTCTCAAGCGGACGGATGGTTTTCGGGTGAATGATCTGCGCGCCCGAATAGCTAAGTTCAACGGCGTCTTGGTAGCGCAGGGACGGGATCAGCACGGTGTTGGGCTCCAGACGCGGATCGGCATTAAGGATACCCGGCACGTCTTTCCAGATAGTGACCGATTCGGCATCCAAGTAATTGCCTAACAGCGCAGCCGTGTAGTCGGAACCTTCCCGACCCAGGGTCGTACGTTTGCCATCCGCGGTGCCGCCAATGAATCCTTGCGCGACGACCACCGTCGGACGATTCGGTCTATCCCACCCTGCACGAATAACGGCACGACTGGTTTCGTTGTCCACCACTGCCTCGCGCCAGGTCGTATCGGTTCGCAGCAGTTTAGGCATGTTCCACCACTCGACGGACAAGCCCTGCTTGAGCAGATAGACTGCGATGATCTGGGTAGAGAGCAGTTCGCCCATGGAAACGATCTGGTCGTAGTTCTCATCGAACGAGCACGCCGGATCGTACGGGATCTCTCCATGCAGACGGATGTCAATGCCTGGCTGCAGCCCCAGCTCTTTCATGATAGTCACATGGAAATCGATAATATCGATCCATTGGTTCAGCGCTTTGTCTTCCTGTCCGGCGGCACAGAACTCCACCACCCGCTCGAGCGCGTTGGTGGTCTTTCCCATGGCCGAGACAACGACCATTAAGTCGTTTGTCGTTGGTCGTTGGTCGTTAGTAACAGCCAAACGGACTATCTTCTCCAGGTTCCGAACGCCTGCTGCGTCCTTCACGGAGGCTCCGCCGAATTTATAGACTTTCATGAGTGGTTACGGGTTATGGGTGACAGGTTACAGATTCGCCATGCGGATGGCGGTGTATGCACCCTCGATGCCTTTGTTGCCCAGCTTGCCGCCACAGCGGTCGAGTGCTTGTTGCTTGTTCAGGACAGTGAGAACCGAGAAGATAACCGGCACTTTGCCTTGCGCATTGAGCATAGCGACACCTTGCGTCACCGACTGGCATACATAGTCAAAATGCGGTGTATCGCCTTGAATCACACATCCGATCACGATGACTGCGTCAATACGTTCTTCGCGCATGATACGCGCCGCACCGTAGGTCAGTTCGACTGCTCCGGGCACGTGCAGCACATCGATGTTATCCTCCGATACGCCGTGTTTGAGGAAGGTCTCGATGGCACCTTGCGCCATGGCGTAGGTGATTTCGCTGTTCCAATCCGCTACAATAATAGCATAACGCTGACGCCCGAGGACATCAGCGTTAGGCAATTGATTGGCGTCGTATTTAGACAAATCGGTTGTCATAATTATTCAGCAGACGCGATAGCGATATATTTGTCAATATCCTGAGCCTCGGCAGAGGTCGGATATTTCTCTTTGATCGCCTTGAATGCTTTCAGTGCTTTGGCCTTGTTGTCCTCATGGAGATAAACGAGACCGGCTTTCTTTAAGCTCATCGGAGCAATGATCTCATTACCCGATTTAGCAGCAGCCTCGAATGCTTTGGCAGCATTGTCGTAGTCCTGCAGCTCTACATAGGCATCACCCAACATTTGTTTAGCAGCCGGAGCGATAGTCAGGTCGTCTGCTTTGAATTTCTTGAGATACTCAACTGCGGATTCGTATTCGCCCTTCTCGTAGTAGCAGATACCTGCATACAGCGCAGCGAGTTTACCCTCCTGGTACCAGCTGTAGTCCTCAGCCGTAGCCTCAAAACCAATGCACTCGTCCGTGTTGTCACCGTTGAGAGCTTTGTCATAATCGCCCTGCATGAAATACACAACAGCGGTAGCATTCTGGTCGCTGGCAGCTTGGGAATGCGGTTTGGACACATACTTGTTAAATAAGAAGATACCGAAAATAACCACAACGATTCCGAGCACGATCCACTCGAGTGTGTTAGCATGCTCCTCGATCCATTTACCGGCACCGGTAAGGGTTTGATTTACCGACTCCAATTGTTCGTCTTGTTTCTCAAATTTTTGATTTTTCTTTGCCATAATATTTTAATTTTTATTATTTTCAATAATACTTTATTCAAAAAAGCGTGCAAAATTACGAAAAAAAAATGAATTGTGCAAATATTTTTAATAAATAATTAGAAATTATTCATTATTCTCTCGCGATTGAGGATGCAAGAGTTGCAAACAGCCCCTTTAACGAGTGTTGGATGCATAGGCAATGGGACCGGGAATGATTAACAAACCAATAACGAATATATAACGAATCACTAAGAATGACTAAGAATCACCAAGAATATCTAAGAATATCTAACGCTGCATTTTCGAACAGAGCGTTCGAAAAATTTCCTTATAAGACGAAAATTTGGTCATGGCAAAAAAAAATAACAAAAAAATGATGTGAGACTATGAGATTTTGAGACTTTGAGTCTCATAGTCCCAAAGTCTCATTGCAAAAAAATGATGTGGCACAGTTGGCACAGTTGACACAATCAAGGTTATTGGGAAGGGTGTCAACTTTTTTAGGATGGATGTAAACAAATTTAGGAAAGTGTGCCAAGTGTGCCAAGTGTGCCAGTGCAAATTTTTGATGTGGCGATATTGGCGATGATGGCGATATCGCCAATATCGCCAGTCTCGCCATGCAAAAAAAAGATGAAGAACGGCAATCCAATTGCCGAGTAAAAGAAGAAAGGGCGGAGCTGACGCTCCTTGTCAGTGATGTAATCCACTTGTCCGGCAGACGGGACAATACAAAGAATGGCGGAATGACATTCCGCATAATGAACAAAATAGAAAAACCGCTTGGCAGGGGTGCTGCCAAGCGGGGAGAATTGCTAGTCGTCCTAGGAGTCCTAGACCGCTACGCTATCCTAGGATACTATGGTATCCGGATATATCCGGAACAATGAACAAAGCCTTTATCTTATCTCTTGTCCGGTGAGGGTGTAAGTCTTGTCACCGCGGAGGATGAGGATTTGACCGTTGCGGAGGAGTTTGCGAGATCCGCCAAAATTGGCGGATACATCTTCTACTCCTTGTTCTCCTCCAGTTGTAATAAATGACATTGTATTCTCTTGCAATGTAGTACCATTAGTATCTTTAGCTGTCATTGTTAGGTCGTAGCCCGTTCCGCTTTCCAGACCAGTGACAGTAAAGGAGAAACCAGTAGATTGAGTTTGTTGTGGGGCATTATCACGGGCAGGCGCACCGAAGGCGATTTGCGTGAGTTGACCTTGGGCATTGAAGATGAGCGTGCAAATGACATTTCCATCCTTATCTCTGATAACCAGTTCGTATGTAGCAGCGCCGGAAACGGCAGGCCAAACAACCTCGGCAGTAGTTTCTGTAGGAGTTACTTTTATATCATCTGTCTCTGCGCTTGTTGCACCTAACGGACGTACATCATATAATCCCCATGCATCGTGCATTTTATAGGTATTCAAGTAATCTGCAGGCACATATACAATTGTGCTGTAATCCAATCTGTACAACGCGTAGTTATTTACCGTAGGAGGACGCTGGCTATAACAGGTGATAGTCTCTATATTGTAGCAATTATAGAAAGCATATTCTTCCAACACTTTTACAGATATGCCAAGGGTTACATTTTTCAGATTATTATAATCACCGAATGCATAGCCTCCAATAGATGTAACTTCATTGCCGATGGTCACTGACTCAATATACTTACCATAAGTATAATTCTCAGAAAGCGCGCCCTTACCAGTGATATTCAGTGCCATCGTAGCAGTGTCCAACTTCCATGTGAGCACACTGTCTTTACCGCATTTACCTTCCAACAAATAGTCAAAAATGGCTTCCATCGTGGTGTCTTGGGTGATCTCGATAGTACGCGGGTTGTCGGTGTTACCATCTGCCCAACGAACGAATTGATAGCCACGTTTAGGAGTTGCGGTACATGTTATATTTGGCGAGTCTGAACGGACTACAGTTGGACCATCAATTGTTCCCCTTTGTGCATCAAATATATAGTTACAACTAAAAATGTCACAGTTCACAAAACCTGTAAATCCTATTTCTTGATATATGGCATTAATAACCATACTGCTATTTGCAACATTAAAGCTTTGGTCCCATCCTAAAAATTCATATCCATCAATAACAGGAGGCGTAGGAGCTACAATAGCCTCCCCATTTTGAAGGTAAAGTGTTCTTAGGCTATAATCAAATGCTTGAAATGTAATTTTGTAATCGTATGTTCCTGTATTTCCTTCAGCACATTGACGCCACCGAGTATTCTGCGACAAATCCAATGATATATTTGTATCAATGCAAAATCGATTTTGGAATGACGACGGTTCTCCATATGCATGAAGGTCGTTAGCCCATCCATTTTCAGCACTAGCAAACGTAAATGCGTCAAAATCAGAAGCTTGTACGACAGCCGTATAAGTGTTGCCATTAAGGTGAGTCATAGTATAGGATTGCGAATCCCAATCATTAAAGCTACCGACGATTGTAGGCGTTTCCATTCCACATTCAGGAAATGTTACTGTAATCGTACGTTGTTTTACTGCTGCAGTGGCACATTGGGACTTGTTCCACAAAAAAATATGCGCGTAAATAAGACCACTCGATTGAATTTGGATTTGTTTATCATTTGAGAGGCTGTGACTAGCAGTACAGTAATCTTCAAGGAATTCAAAGGAAGCTGCTTGACCGTCCCAAATTCTGTCATTGTGGTAGATCAAGCAAATCTTACCTGCAAAACGGATTGCGTCTGCACCCCAAGCCTCAATACCAAGTCTGTAAGTAGCCTTGAACCAACCCTGATAACCCTCAATAGGTTCAAACTTGATGCAAGCATCCGGGCTTACATTCTCAGCGTTCTCACCTACGTAGGTGTCGGTTCCAGAGCAATCAGTCCAACTACCGTTACGAGTACCCTTGAAAGCGATACCGTTACATTCCGTTCCCAAAGGAATTCTTATGACAAAAGTCACATAACCATCTTGAGGTTCGGGTACAGACGGCACACAGTCTGCTAACATTGTTCCTACGCTTAGTGCAAGCGCAAGGAAGAAAGTAAAGAGTTTTTTCATTGCTTTTAAGATTTTTTATTAGTTGATTTATTTTTTTTCGATTTGTTCTTGCCGATAACTAACGATTAGATTATCAAATATTTTAGGATATGAGCCTTCAAAAATTCCTCCGATTGGAATTGATGCTGTACCAGGCACATTGTGAAAGAAATCCCACATAGATGTAATAATAAACTGAAATTTCTCTTGCTCGTTTTTCGACTTTTTTATTTCATCACGAAAGAAAGTTAAAGTATAAAGATTGTCTATGGGGCAAACCAAATCAGGTAGTATGTGTGCCAAGGTTTTACTGCCTGATACTATACGAGAAGAACGAGTCGTTGCATCAATATTGAAGCACAAACAAGTAAGACACGAGAGGATAGAATTAAGTGTTTCTTTTGAAATTGTCTCTATTCTATACTGCCGCAGTTTTTCTATGCAATCTTTATTTCTTAGGATACTTTCTTTAAAAATATTATATGACGGCATTTTAGCTCCTTTTTCGCCGGATCGATGCATTCCCCATGCGACTAGTACAGCATATATTGCTTGTATATGGTCATCGCTTAAGAAGTCCTTATTCTTTTTATTACAAAATGCCATTGCTTTCTCATGAAAAAAGACAGGAGGGGTCATCTCTCGATTCTGTTTAATTGCATGATACTGGCTATAGTTCTGCTTAAGATTCTCAAAATTTGACATATTCATTTTATGATTACATACATAAATACACAAAAAAGCGTGAAAGTCACTTGCTCTTCACGCTAACTGAGGGCTTCGCAATCCCTGTACCAAGTAGAAAAACAACCGAAATCCACGCCCGATATATACAACCCACCTCGCCCATTACGGGCGTGGGAGTGGATAATACATACCCACGAGGACATTCATTGTTACTGTCTGGACTTGGTACGAAATGTTGCGAAGATTTCAGTTAGTCGCAAACAACGTTTCAATAAACGCCTTTTATGTCACCGCTTTTTTTACGCTGTCGGTGCCAGCGGTTTGGTTTCGGAAACCTTTGCGGGTGCAAAGGTACAACAATTTTTTGAAATATGCAAATAAATATGCAAAAATCTCGCAACTGACGTTACGAGCACGGGACAAAGAGAGGATTTCACCCGCATTGAGCCTGTTCCGGGCGGGGCGCACGTTCCTGATCCGCCAATCATGGCGGATAAAAAAGGAAAGTGACGGACGGAAAAGGCGAAGAACCGGCACAGCGGAAGATTTGGCGATGGAGTGCCAGCGAAGCGGTAAGCCGCCTATCCGCGAGCCAACAAAAGAAACGTTGACGGGGAATGGTTGGAGAAAAGCGGAATAACATTCCGCACAACGGACAAAATATAGGCGGCGATGGTATCACCGGAAATGGACGCCACTATCCGCATGGGCACAAAAAAAAGCGCCGTATAGTTTTTTACTCGTGAAAACTCCTGAGAATAGGATTTGAGGCCTGCTTTTTCCTCTGTAATCCGGCCACCTCATCGCTACCCGGGAGTTAGGAATGTAAGCTAACCCAATGCACGGGGTCTCGGCGTAGAGTACCGGCACGCCATTAGTGAAGCATTTGCACTCGGTATTAATTATGTGTTGAGTTTTCCGGTTCCTATTAGCTATACGACGCTCGCTTAAACTAAGACTTCGCGTGACTTAATCACTATGCCAGCCGATGGTGACGACGATGCGGTGGGTGTTGGTGAGGATGTCATAAGGTTCGGCAGCCTCATGCGCAAACAGGTCCACTCGTTGCCAACGGTATTGATACGCCACTTGGCCAATAAAATGTTTTCCTCTATAGCCGATAGCTGCTGATGCATATTGGCTCCATCGAGGAAGCAATGTGTAGGTGTCTTGTCGCACAAAAGAGGAGTCTAATAATGCCGGTTTGTTTGGTTTGAATGTACTCTCAAAAGCATATCCGGCATTAATGTACAGTCCCATGACCGGTATGATTTCTATTCCGGTACGCAAGGAGTGCACATCGGCTTGTGCTTTGCCATGACGATAGTCATACTGCAGGCTGAGCAATCCGTAGCCGCCTACTTGGAAAGCCACGGAAGTGGAGAGGTGCAGCGGCATGTGGAAGGTGTTGTCATAGAAACTATCGTCTATATCCGAGTAGAGCAAGGTGTCCGTTTGAGAACTGAACTTGCCATACGAAGAAGTTCTCAGTCCTCCCAAGGAGGGTGTTTGAATTCCGGCACCCAGACGCAGCCACGACAGCGGACGATAAATGAGTCCGGCAGAGAACGTGCAACCTGCTCCGGAGAGGATTAAATCGGTCTCGTTCTCGTTATCAAAATACTTGCCATCGGCGCTCAGTCGCGCAAATTGCTCGTAGTAATCGCCTTTCGAAGAGAGCAAGTAAGACTGAATCTGCATGCCCAAGCCAACGTACCACTGGTCGTTGATATTCATGGCATAATCAAACGCATATTCGTCCACATACCCACTTTCGGTCAGGGTCATCTGATTGTTGCGATTGAGCGGGTCGATGGCATAGGCCATACCGATATTAATCGGATAGCTATCCATCAGCGCTCCTAAGGACGGGTCATCGGTTCCGTACGCCTTGATCAATCGACTATATGAATGAAGTCTGCGGTAGGAGACGAGGAAGTTATGGAACTGCACCCCACTCCCTGCATATGTCGGAAAACTGAACACAGCCGAAGCCTGCGGCATCTCAAACCGGTTCGTTTGGCACGAGACGGCTTGTCCGCTTTGGAGGGTTCTGTCGAAAGCGTCTCCAAGCGTTAACAGGGCTTCGAAACGACGGTATAAGCCTAAGCCTGCAGGGTTATCTTGCGCTGCAGAGGGATCTGCTCCGATAGCTGTCATGGCCCCTCCCATACCTACATACCGCGCCGTGCCCATGATTGAACGCTCGCCCATGCGGGCGAAGTCTTGAGCAAATAGCGCAGGTGCGCTGACTGCGCAAAGCGCTGTCAGACCGACTGCAAGCAGTCTGCAGGACCGCTTCGCTGTAAGACCTCTATCGTTGTAAGACTGTTTCATCGTTTTATGCGGACGGTGATTGTGGTGTCTTGGACATTAATGAACTCAAGAGAGGGAGTCTTTGACTCAGAGTTTATGGTCTGAACAGGGGACGAAGTAGTTGCGCTAGGCGAACTAGGGGAAGTAATAACGGGCGTTCTATCATTCCAGATATACGCATCATCAAGGGGAATAGAGGCTTTCGTGCCACAGGAAGCGAAAGCGAACGCTATCGCTGTTAGACCGGCAGCAAGCAGCCTGTAGGACCGCTGCGCTGTAAGACCACTATCGTTGTAAGACCGTTGCACTGTTAGATCTTTCTAAAACCGATTATTTCCCGAACCTCTTCGATGGTTTTTTCTGCTCGTGCAGACGCAGCTTCAGCTCCTTGACGCATGATGCGGTCGAGGAGTGCATCGTCGGACGAATATGCGAGAATACGCTCACGAATAGGCGCAAGCAGTGTATTCGCGTCCGCAGCCATCTGTTTTTTCATATCACCATAACGAATGGTCATGTTGTTGTACTGGTCGTTGTAATAGTCCGCCGCTTCTTTTCCGGAGAGCAGTTCGCAGAGCGTGAAGAGGTTCTGGATTACCTCCGGTTTCTCCTGATTGAGTTGCGTCGGTCCCTGGTCGGTGACAGCTCGCATAATCTTCTTGGTGACTGTTTTCTCGTCATCGCAGAGGTAAAGACAGTTGCCTTCGGACTTACCCATTTTGCCGGTACCGTCGAGCCCCGGCACTTTGACCGCCTTGTCAGCAAAATAGAACGAAGCGGGTTCCTTGAAGTACTCGACGTTATAGATGCGATTGAAACGACGTGCAAAGAGGCGCGCCATCTCCATGTTCTGCTCCTGATCCTTTCCTACCGGCACTTTGTCGGCCTTGTGCATGAGAATATCCGCTGCCATGAGGCAGGGATATGTGAGCAGACCGGCATTGACGTTATCGGGCTGTTTGCGCACTTTCTCTTTGAAAGAAGTGACGCGTTCCAATTCGCCCAGATACGCGTTCATATTGAGGTAGAGGTACAATTCGAGTACCTGCTTCACATCCGATTGCACATAGATAGGTGCCTTCTCGGGGTCAATACCGCACGCGAGGTATTCGCTGAGGATGGTTTTGACCGAATTGCGGATGTTTTCCGGTGTCGGATGCGTAGTGAGAGAGTGCCAATCGGCGATGAAGAACATACAATCGTACTCATCCTGCATCTTCACAAAACTCTTCACCGCACCGAAATAATTGCCTAAATGCAAGTTTCCGGTTGGTCTGATACCACTAATAACACGTTCCATATTAGTATTCAGTTTTCAGTTTTAGACTTCAATAGGTAATTGACGATAGATCG
Organism: Paludibacteraceae bacterium; assembly: GCA_017401985.1. GTDB lineage: Bacteria > Bacteroidota > Bacteroidia > Bacteroidales > Paludibacteraceae > Colicola. The sequence goes on from JAFPNK010000052.1 coordinate 10,161, forward strand.
GTTGTGCGAGTGCGGTCAAGGTGGTGGTGTTGGCCACTCCCGGAATCTCTTGGATCTTGGTGTTGAGGATAGTTAGCAGGTGCTCGTTGTCGTGTGCATACACTTTGATTAGCAAGCCATACGCACCGAGTGTGTACTGTGCCTCCACAACCTCCGGAATCTTCTCCAGCGCCTTGATTACCTGATTGTACATCGAAGCCTTCTCCATAGTGATACCGATGTACACACAAAGCTCGTAACCTAATGATTTAGGATGCACATGGTAACTGGAACCAGTGATAATACCGTTATCAAACATTTTCTGCACACGCTGATGAATAGCAGCACGACTCACGCCACATTGCTCCGCTACATCCTTGAACGGGATACGGGCACTTTTGGTGATAATTTTTAGAATTTTGCGATCTAATTCGTCAATCTTTTCCATTATTTGTAATAAAATGATTTAATTTGCCTGCAAAATTACAGTTTTTTTTTGATATATGCAAATATTTTTGTAATTTTGCAGCAAATTTCGTAACAAAATGACACTTGAGGAGTATATTTCGTCTCATTCGACGCCGGAAAATGCCTGTTTAGAGGCCATCACGCGCGACACGCACGTTCATATTCTTAACCCGCACATGTTAAGCGGGCACGTGCAAGGTCGTGTGCTGAGTATGATGAGTCATATGATTCGTCCGAAGCGCATATTGGAGTTAGGTACGTTTACCGGTTACAGTGCGCTGTGCCTAGCAGAGGGTCTGGCGGAAGGTGGTCGGTTGATTACCATCGAGCATAATGATGAGTTGGAGGAGACGATAGAACGTAACCTCAATCGTTCTGCTCTGCGAGAGAAGATTGACTTACGTATTGGAGATTGTAAATCGGTGATTGGTGATTTGAAAGACGAGCTCTTCGATCTCGTGTTTATTGATGCGGACAAGCGGGAATACTGCGCTTACTTGGAGTTGGTGTATCCGTTGGTTCCGGTTGGCGGGTTCATATTGGCCGATAACACTTTGTGGGACGGGCATATTATTGACCCAGCCTATGACAAGGACAAACAGACTTTGGGTCTGCGGGCCTTCAATGACCAACTAAAAGAGGATGACCGTTTTGAACAAGTCATCCTCCCATTACGCGACGGCCTAACGGTCATTCGCAAGATTCGATAAGCATATTACATGCTGTAGTTATAGTCGCCTTCTCCATCGCTGTAGAACCAAGCGCTACCAGCGATCTTCACGCGATACACATCCATGGATGTCTCTCTGAGGGCCTGTTTGAGTGCGCTTGGCACCTCGCCCCAGAATTTATATCCACTCTCGTATACAGCTACCATAGCGTCGGAAGTAACGCATGCAGCCCAGAGTGCGCCGTAAGAGTCAGCACCTTCCGAAAGCCAATCCTGAATCCAGGAATGAGAAGCTACATAGTACTCTTTACTGATGAGGATCCACTTTCCATTATCTTCGAACGTGATGGACGTGATGACATCACCGCGGTCATGGAACTCACGAATTTTTTTCTCCAACGAATACGGAATACCTCTCCAGCGAACGCCATTGTCACCGTAGAGCACGAGCCACTTGCCGCTCTCTGAGATCTGCACATCATCAATCAGTTCGCCATCATCATGGAGCTCAGTTAATGCATTCGACAGTCCATCCGGCATACCTGTACCGGCCCAACCGTTACGGCCGTACAGCGCTACATCACCGTTGTACTTGGTGATTGCTACGTTTTTACACTCGCCCCAGTTACGGATGGCATTACGGATGTACTCGCGCGAGTTTTGCGCGTTCACATTAGCAGCTAAAAGCAATCCAACGATTGCAAAAAGAGAAATAAGGAAACGTTTTTTCATATGATTTTAATTTTGGGGTAAGCGTTTTCGGGTGCAAAGGTACGAATAATTTTTGAATTGTGCAAATAAAATGTCTATTTTTTTTATTTTTTCAGCAAATAGTGTTTCATTTGCTCCAGCGCTTGCGTCAAAATCTCCCGCGAGGTTGCCAAGTTAATGCGGACATAATGTTCTCCTCCGTACATTTCCGAGGGGTTGAAGAGCACATGGGCATGCGTAGCCAGATCGTGGCAGAACTGCTCAGCCGGTATTCCCAAGGCCTCAATGTTGACCCATGCCAGGTACGTACCTTCCGTCTCGTGAATCTGCAACATAGGCAATTGCGTATGCAGAAAATCACGAAGATAGCAGAAATTGCCATAGACATATTCGTTCAGTTCATCGAGCCAAGTTTCCGATTCGTTATATGCCGCCACTTGGGCCACGAGTCCGAACGGGTTGAGACCGTTCACCTCATGCGTCTCCAGGGCATGATTGATTTGCGCAAACAGTTCTTTGTTCGGCACATAGATATTAGCGCAGAGCAGTCCGGCGATGTTGAATGCTTTGCTGGCCGATGTGCACACACAAAAATCGGTATCATTGATTACGATGGAGGCAAACGGGGTATAAGCGTGTTCAGGGAAAGCAAATTCGCAATGAATCTCGTCTGACAAGACAAACAGGTGTTCGCGCCGCATGATATCCGCCAGGCGCTCAAGTTCATTGCGCGACCACACACGACCGGTTGGGTTGTGGGGGTTGCAGAGCAGGAACACATCCGCTTCTTTGGCTTTGGTTTCGACGTCTTCCCAATTGATCTCGAAGCGGTTATTGCGCAGCACCAGCGGGGACGGAACCAGTTCGCAGCCCATGTTCTCAATGCTGGAGAAGAAGCAGTTGTAAGCAGGGGTAAAGGTGAGCACACGTAAGCGTGCACATTGGTTATTGGTAATTGCTGATTGGTGATTTTTGCGATCCTGCAGGGCGGCAAAGATTGCCGAGATAGCCGGTACTACGGCCGTGGTGTAAAGCAGGTTGTCTCGGTTGATTCCTTTCCAACCGTGACGGCGTTCGAACCATGAGGCGACGGCATCGTAGTTGGCTTGCGGTACGATCGAATAACCAAACACTCCGTGATCCAAACGGCGCTGCATCGCATCGCGAATCGGTTGAGCCGCTTTAAAGTCCATGTCTGCAATCCACAATGGCAGACAATCTTGCGCACATTCGGAGTCCCATTTATAGCAATCAGACCCCTTACGATTTACATATTCAAGCATTCTTCAAAGGTATAATCTTTTTCTTCGGTTAAAGAGGGAATATATCCCATCGTTTCTTTGGCTTTGTCTTGCGGGAAAGTGAAGTACGTGCAGGTGCATTCGCACAGCAGTTCTCCTTCGGCTGAATAGAGTTCCCCCGCCACGATAGCCACGTTCCTGCGCATCTCTTTGAGATAGCCCCGCAGTTTGATGTACGATTGGAGCGTAGAGACGGGTTTATGGTAACGCATCTCCATCTTAGCGGTCACTCCGGCTGTTTTGAGTTTATGAAAAACGACCCATCCGCACACTTCGTCCAGCAGCACCGCCTGAATACCTCCGTGGAGTGTATTGAGCCATGACTGGTGGTTTTGCGTCGGGCGCCAGATGGAGATTATATCGTCTCCGTCTTCAAAGAAGCGCATACGGGTTCCGATTGGATTATCCGGGCTACAACCGAAGCAGTTGTAACCCGGATAGGAAGTCCATGGATTGATGATTCGTTTCATTGCAAACAATTATCTAAAGCGGCTTTGAGCGCCTGTTTGTCGAGGTGCTGGCCGATGAACACCAGTTTCTGCATACGGTCGCCGTATTGGTCGTTCCAGTCATGTCGCAGTTGTGCATCGTCCGCCATGAGTTGCATGAGTTCCTCTTTAGGCATGGTAGCAAACCATTCTCCGGCTTTACGGATATTGAATTGCCGTCCTGCTTGTTCGAACAGATAACACATATCATACTCTTCTGCAAAATAGCACATACCTTTGCAACGAATAACATTCTTCGGCCAGTGGGCTGCCACAAACTCATCGAACATACCTAAATCGAAGGGCCTACGCTCGAAATAAACATAGGTCTCAATACCGAATTCCGCGAGGTGGTCATGGTCGCCATGCTCGTGATCGTGGTCATGGTGATGATGATGTTCGTGCTCGTCGTCATCTTCGTCATCATCATCGTCGTGATGGTGTGATGCGTCCTCCACTTCTTGAATCCACGCCGCTGAAGTAGCAGTTCTGTCGAAGTCGAACAGACGGGTGTTCATCAGTTTCTCTAAGTCTACATCGCAGTAGTTCGTTTCTATGATTTCCGCCGTGGGTTGTATTGCGCGAACGATGGATTTTATTCGCGCAAGCTCATCTTCGCTAACTTCGGAAGCCTTATTTAATAAGATGAGGTTGCTGAATTCAATCTGCTCAATAACCAGTGCAGCGAGGTCTTCTTCTTTCGGAACATAGTGTGCCAAATCCTCTCCGGCATTGAACTCATCACGCAGACGTAATGCATCTACAACGGAGCAGATACAATCGAGTACCGGCAGTCCGTCGGTAGCGAATTGCGGCACCATTTGAGCATACGAACAGAGCGTTTGGGCAATCGGAGCCGGTTCGCAAATACCAGAAGCCTCGATGACAATGTAGTCGAAAGCTTTCTGCGCGCAGAGGTCATGGAGCTGAGAGATCAGATCCATCTTAAGCGAGCAGCATATGCAACCGTTTTGAAGGGCTACCAACGAATCGTCTTGCTGGCTTACTACCCCGCCCTTTTGAATAAGCGAAGCATCGATATTCACCTCGCCGATATCATTGACGATAACGGCGAAGCGAATACCTTTTTGATTTGTCAGGATACGATTGAGCAGAGTTGTCTTTCCGCTGCCCAGATATCCTGTTATCAACAATACAGGGATATTATTAATTGTATTTGGCATCATAAGCGGCAAATTCATTATAATACTTATCCACTATTTCGGTATGGTCATTGTGGTCAAGAATCTGGAGCACGTATCCCAAGATAGCCAATTCCCGTTTGGACGTCTCCGTCATTAACGAGCGTTGTCTGCGCTTGAGCGAATCGGCAAAACGCAGATATTCGAGGCTAGTGTTCGCTACGTTTTCCAAGATAGCCACTGCTTTCTCGTCCTCACCGAGCAGGAAATACATAGACGCCATGGACGCAGATGTATAATCGTACGGAATATTGTATCCTGGCAGTTGCTCCTCTGAGTAGTCCAGTACTTCAAGCGCTTTGTCGCGTTGGTTCTCACGAATGAGTTGTTCCGCCAATTGGGCAAACATCATTCGGTGCGTACGACACATACGCATTAGGTTCTCGTCGATATAGATGCCCGGGATATTCATGTTGCCGTATTTGAATTGATGCATCATGTTCTCGTACATTTTCTCGGAGTTGACACGAGGTTGACCGTCGCGGCTGCGGGTCGGAGTGATCTGGTAAGCCAGACCTGTCAGTTCCATGTACGGTTCAAGTCCAAGATAATAGTCGTTTCCTACTGTTGCGCAGAAATACATCGGGCGTTGCCACTTGTTGGTGGACAGCATTTCCATGATCATCATCTCCGAACGGTTGTACATATTCTTACGCTTGAGGTAAATACGTTCTCCGCTCGGGGTCTCCACATAGAGTTGATTGGTCGGCAGGTACGAATAGCCTTCGCGTGTTTTGAATCGCGGATCACGTAGGAAAGCGAACGCAGTTTCAACTGAAATCGGTTGATCGGAGCGGTTCTCGACACGCGCAATCTCGTTCTGTCCCGGCATGAAATCCTTGTACTCCCAAGAAATAGGCAGTGCTGCGGATTCATAGTACGGACGCTTCATTTGGCTGATGTACCAATCGGTCTGGAGATACGACAGGTTGCAGACACGAAGATCCGTTCCTACTTCTTCTACCTCCTGGTTGTACCACAAGGGGAAGGTGTCGTTATCACCGTTGGAGAAAAGGATAGCCTGCGTCTCGCACGACTTGAGGTAGTTTGCGCCGAAATCGCGACACGAGTAGCGTTGGGAACGGTCATGGTCATCCCAGTTTTGCGAAGCCATTTGTGCCGGTACGAGCAGACAAACCAGCGCAGCTAATACGGCAAAGGTGGTCTTCATCCACTGCTTACTGAACAAATGGTTGAGCAGGTCGATGATAGCCAACGCACCGAGACCGATCCAGATACAGAAAGCATAGAACGAACCCGCATACGCGTAGTCACGTTCACGCGGCTGGTAAGGAGTCTGGTTGAGGTACACCACAATAGCCAAACCGGTCAGGAAGAAGAGCAGGAAGGTCAGTGCAAAGCTCTTCAAACCAACGGCTTCGCTGTTCTTGTTAAACTTGAACAGTTGCCATAAGATACCGATGATACCGAGCAGCAAAGGCAACATGTAATAGACGTTATGTCCTTTGTTCTCTTTCAGTTCGGTCGGCAGTTTGGATTGGTCACCCAGCATCGCGTTATCAATGAACGAGATTCCGGTTATCCAGTTACCTTTGGTAATCTCGCCATAGGACTGGAGATCGTTCTGACGGCCGGAGAAGTTCCACATAAAGTAGCGCCAATACATGAAATTCACCTGATAGCGGAAGAAGAAACGCATGTTCTCCATAAAGGTAGGGCATTGCTCTACCCGCTTCTGTCCGCAGTAATCATACTTGATGCGTCTGCCCTTCACATGTGCCCATTCTTTGTACGCCTGCACGTGGCTACCGTTGGATGAGTACATACGGGGGAAGAACATGCAGAACTTGGACATATACTTATAGTTGGTCTTATGTCCGGTGATCACATATTTATCGGGTTCACCTTCCACACTCGGAGCCGGCGCATACTGCGCATGACCGACTTTCTCGACCGGCACGCACATGTTGCCCTCTACACGCAGTTCCACCGGAGCGTTGTAGGTCTGGCCGTACAGCAAAGGACGGTCGCCATACTGCTCACGGTTCAAATAATACTTGAGCGAGAACACATTGTCCGGGCTGTTCTGATCCATCGGTGTATCTGCGTTTGAGCGGATCACCAGGGCTGCATACGAGCTGTAACCGATCAAAATGACAGCCAGCATCAACGCACCTGTATTGAGCCAACGCCACAGTTCGCTTTCGCTGCGCTCAGCTTTTATGTGCGTGAAGATGATAAATGCGGTCATTAAGATGGTTGTCAGGATAATACAAACAGCCAGACCGGTATTGAACGGGCAGTGGAAACTGTTGACGAACAGCAGTTCGAACCAACCGAGCACGGTCGGGACACCCGGAATAATACCGTACAGGATAACAGCCAGCACAACGCAGGAAGCGATGAATGCCAGGATCAGTCCCCATACGGTGAACTTGTAGCGACGGAAATAGTACACAAGGCCTATTGCCGGAATGGTCAGCAAGTTCAGCAAGTGAACACCGATACTCAAGCCCATCAGATAAGCAATAGCGATGAGCCAGCGGTCACTTCCCTCTTCGTCCGCATGTTCGTCCCACTTCAGGATAAGCCAGAAAACGACAGCGGTGAACAGAGAGGACGAGGCATACACTTCACCTTCCACAGCGGAGAACCAGAACGTGTCCGAGAAGGTATAAGCCAGCGCGCCAACGGCACCTGCTGCCAATATACCGATTCCTTTCCACAATTGGTCCGGTTCAACCAGCTTCTTTGCCAAGGCCGTAATGGTCCAGAACAGGAACAGGATAGTGAATGCACTGGCCAGTGCAGACAAGGCATTGACACACATCGCCACATGCGCGGTGTCCGAAGCAAACAGACTAAAGAAATGGCCCATAAGCATGAAAAACGGTGCTCCGGGCGGGTGTCCAACGTCCAGTTTCCAGGCGCTGGAAATGAACTCGCCGCAGTCCCAGAAGGACGCCGTGGGCTCAATTGTAAGGAGATACGTTGCTGCCGCGATAGCAAAGACTATCCATCCGCAGAGCGCATTCCAAAATTTGAATTTTTTCATAAATGTGTTGTTTATTTTTGTATTAATGTGTTTGTGTTTTTTTGCAAAAGGCAAACAATACCCCAAATTCGGTGCAAAATTACAACATTTTTTTCAGATTTCAAATTTCAAATATCAAATTTTACGTTTTTAAGCCCTATACACACTTTTTTAAAAAAAAAGCACGCGCGCACTTGCGTATATAAAAAAAATATTGTATCTTTGCGGGCTTTTTTCAAAATGAAGAACAATAAACAAAATAACAAAATTATGATTAAAGTTGGAATTATTGGATGCGGCTTCGTGGGAGGAGCCTTGAAGAACTGGTTGGAGAACAACAACCCGGATTGTAAATTGTTTATCAGCGATCCGTACAAAGGTTACAATGATGATTTGAGTGACATTGATGTAGCGTTTTTGCAGATTCACGTACCGACGGAAGAGGATGGCACGCAGGATTTGCGTTTGATGAAAGAACTGATTAAGAACCTGCCGGACGTACCGGTATTCGTTCGTACGACGATCCTGCCGGGCACGAGTGCCATGCTGACCAAAGAGACCGGACACAACGTGTACTACATGCCGGAGTTCCTGACCGAGCGTACGTTCATTGAGGACTTCAACAAGCAGACCATGGTCTTCACCGGTGCACAGGAGTTGTTGACGAAGATTTTTGTGGGCAAGAAATTCACGGTGATGAGTCCGCTGGAGGCTGAGTTGACCAAGTACATGCACAATGTGTTTGGCGCATACAAAGTGACGTATTTCAATGCCTGCAAGGAGTACTGCGATAAGATGGGTGCTGATTGGCGTAAGGTACACACCGGTGTTCTGCTGTCGGGTTATATCAACGACACGCACACCTATGTTCCGGGACCTGACGGCAAGTACGGTTACGGCGGTAAGTGTTTCCCGAAGGATGTGAATGCGTTCGCTAAAATGACGGAAGGCACCTCGCTTGGCACATTGCTTGAACATTTGCATGAACTCAACGTCCACTTCCGTGGATTCGAAGAAAAAATCTAATATGAAAATTGCAGTTGCTGGAACCGGGTACGTAGGATTAAGTATCGCTACACTACTCGCTCAACACAATGAGGTAACGGCCGTGGATATCGTACCCGAAAAGGTAGCGATGATCAACCGTCGTCAGTCGCCTATTCAGGACGAGTACATTGAGAAATACTTGGTCGAGAAAGACTTACATCTGACCGCTACGTTAGATGCGGAGGCTGCGTATAAAGATGCGGAATTTGTTGTGATTGCCGCTCCGACGAACTATGACAGTCGGTTGAACTATTTCGACACCAGTGCCGTAGAGAACGTGATTGAGACCGTGTTGCGTGTCAATCCAAAGGCAATCATGGTCATCAAATCGACCATTCCAGTCGGCTATACCAAATCTGTACGCGAGAAGTATCATTGCGACAACATTATCTTTTCGCCGGAGTTCTTGCGTGAGAGTAAGGCACTCGAGGATAACTTATACCCAAGTCGAATCATTGTCGGGACAGTCCTAAACAATACTCGACTCAAGCACGAGGCAGAGCGCTTTGCGGAACTGCTGCGACAAGGGGCCATTAAGGAAAACATCGAAACGCGTATCATGGGATTGACGGAGGCAGAGGCTGTGAAGTTGTTTGCCAATACGTATCTGGCGCTTCGTGTCAGTTACTTCAATGAGCTGGACACGTACGCAGAGATGAAAGGGCTGAACACGCAGGATATCATCGATGGCGTGTGTCTCGATCCGCGTATCGGTACGCACTATAACAACCCTTCCTTCGGTTACGGTGGTTACTGCCTGCCCAAAGACACGAAGCAGCTGCTAGCGAACTACCAGGACGTACCGGAGAACCTGATTGAGGCGATTGTGGAGAGTAATCGTACGCGCAAAGATTTTATTGCTGACCGTGTGCTGGCGAAAGCCGGATACTACGATTATTACCACAAGGGTGATTTTGATGCCAAGCAGGAGCACGATTGCACGATTGGTGTGTATCGTTTGACAATGAAATCGAACTCCGATAATTTCCGTCAATCGAGTATTCAAGGCATCATGAAACGCGTGAAAGCCAAAGGTGCGCAAGTGATTATCTACGAGCCGACATTGGAAAACGGAAGCACGTTCTTCGGCAGCGAAGTGGTAAATGATTTGGCGCAATTCAAACTTCGCAGCCAAGCTATCATTGCCAACCGGTATGATACCAGCTTGGATGACGTGAAAGAGAAAGTCTATACACGCGATATTTTCCGTCGGGATTAAGTGGCAGAGAAGATAGAACATATTGGGAAGAAGGAGATTATCTGGAGTTATGCCGGCACGGCTTTTATGATTGGTGCCGGGGTGATTTTGTTGCCGTTCATTCTCCATAAGATGCCCCAAGAGACGGTCGGTATATGGAATATATTCCAGACGATCACGGCCTTGGTGCTGCTGTTGGATTTCGGTTTTCGTCCTTCTTTTGCCCGTAATATCAGTTATATCTTCTCCGGCGTGAAGACGCTTCAGAAAGACGGTGTGGCACATACAACGAGTGACGCAGCCGTTGATTACGGTTTGCTCAAAGGCACTCTTATCGCCATGCGGCGATTCTACCGATGGATGGCGCTGGCCGTACTCGGCATATTAGCAACTGCAGGCACGGCGTATTTCTGGTATATATTGCAGAAATACAGCGGAGACCGTCAAGACGCGCTGATTGCATGGATTTTGCTCATCGGTATCAACTGCTATAACTTGTACACGTTCTATTACGAAGCGTTGTTGACGGGAAAGGGTTATGTGAAGCGTAATCAGCAGATTAACATGTTCGGTCAAGCAGTGTACATCGGTTTGGCGATCGGGTTAATCTATGCCGGGTTGGGTTTGACGGCCATTGTGGCATCGCAATTGGTATCCACCATCATCCGTCGTGTGTTAACGTACCGTGTGTTCTTTACCAAGGACTTGAAAGCCCATTTAATCGAAGCAGTGGCACAGGAACCGAAACAGATCTTAGGTACCATCACACCGAATGCAATTAAGATTGGTTTGACGCAGTTAGGCGGGTTCCTGGTGAACAAGTCGGCGGTGCTGATTGGTTCCGCGTTCTTAAGTTTGGAAGAAGTGGCTTGTTATGGTATCACGATGCAAGTCATGGATATCCTGGCGCGTTGTGCGACCGTGTTCTACCAGTCCTATATGCCTAAGTTAGCGCAGTGTCGTGCTGAGAAGGACTTGACAGGTCTGAAACGCTACTACCTACTCTGCACCGGCAGTCTGCTGTTGGTTTACATCCTAGGCGGTGTAGTGTGGATCTTCTTAGGCAATTGGGCGCTGGATCTCATTAGCAGCCAGACACATTTTGTGCCGACGGTTATGTTGCTTGTGATGTTGATTATCAGCACGTTGGAACATAACCATGCGGTGTCTGCGGGCTTCATCATGGCAGATAATAAGATTCCGTTCTTCATTCCAAGTCTGGTGAGTGGTGCAGCTACGGTGCTGCTTCTGTGGATATTCTTGGGACCGCTGCATTGGGGTATATGGGGATTGATCTTGGCACCTGGTCTCGCTCAATTGGCTTACCAGAACTGGAAATGGCCGAGTGTGGTGATTAAAGAATTATGGGGAAAATGAAAGCGTTGTCGGTTGTCATAGTAACGTATAACTCGGAGCCGGACATCTACGGATGTCTGGACGCTTTGTTTGCCCATAACGATCTTGGTGATGCGTTGGAAGTGATTGTCGTGGATAACAACAGCCGCGATTTTGCGCATATGGAGAGCGAATTGGACCGTTTGTACGGCAAGCGTATTACCCTACTCCGTAACACACAGAACGGCGGTTACGGACAAGGCAATAATATCGGTATCGCCCATTGTACTGCACCGATTGTGATGATCATGAATCCCGATGTAAGACTGATAAGGGCTTCACTGAGCGCCATCGTCGCGCGGTATCAGCAAGACGAGCAATTGGCAATCGTGGGATTCAAGCAAGTCATCAACGATGCCGGCAAACGGGGTTTGTCGTTCTCGATTTTGAATCACTACCCCGGTTGGGTTCGACTGATAGGTGGTGTGATGGCCAAACGTCTGGATTGGTTCCATTGGAGACACATGTATTTCTGTGGAGCCTGTTTCTGTGTCCGCAAAGCGATGTTTGAAAAAGCCGGTTTGTTTGATGAACACATCTTTTTGTATGGAGAAGAGAATGACATTCATTATCGCATCCATCAAACCCATCCGCAGGCGCACGACTTGTATATGCGCCAAACGGTTTATCTGCATCCGACAGAGAATCGTCCGACCACAGAGGAAGCGTACCAAATGCGCATACAGTCCAATGAATACGTAATGAACAAACAAGGCCGCAAGCCGGGCACGTACCTTCGCAGCGAAGAACAACGGCTACGATGGTCCAAACGAATATTCGGGAATGCTTGACAGAGAACGCATAATAGGATATCTGCAGTGGTTTATACTACTGGCACTCTTCTCGTACGACGGGTTTACCTACCTGCCGGAAGAGAGTAATTTTGCACTCCTTAAGAGCGCCTATTATGTAGCTATTTTTGCGGCATTTGCATTATTGGTTGGTTTGCAAACCAAGCAAGGCAAAGTTTCTCAGCAACCAATGGGTGCTATTTCGTATGCGGTACAGATCTTCATGTGGCTGTATTTTGTTCGGTTGTTTTATGATTTCATGATCTCCGGCGTTAATCAAGCCATCGTAACCAATCCTTTCGCAGCGGTCTTTCTATACGTCAATGCCTCTATTGTGCCCTTCTACGGATTCCTGTTCTTCCGCTGGGATCTGATTAATCTACGCAAACTCAACACGGCCATCCTTTTGATTATGCTGACAATGGGAATGGTCAGTATGTACTATATTTTCACCGGCAAAGCATTCGAGTACCTTGGTTCGGACGGACGATTTATGGGAAATGAATCGATGGATACGATTGCTTTCGGACATTTAGGAACCACGATTGTGATTATGGCAATCGCGCTGTTCTATCAGGACGGTATTCGCTGGTGGCATAAACTACTCAGCATAGTTTCTATCCTATCCGGACTATTCATTTCCGTAGCCGCCGGTTCACGTGGCGCGTTGGTGGCATTGGTAGTATGTTTCATCGCCTATCTGTACGTCAACGGACATAAGATGAAGATTCTGATCGGATTGCCGATTATCGCCATACTCTTCCTGGCCTTGTTGCCTATTCTGAACGATATTCTAACCTCGTTCGGGAACCAAGCCTTGGATCGTTTATACGCATCTATTTACGACCCCAATAGTATGGAAGCCGGTGTGACCAGCGGTCGTAATCTGCTGTACGAAAAAGCATGGCACAATATTACGGATAGTCCTTTCCTGGGTTCATCCTTGTTTGTGGACGGCGAGTATGTGCATAATAGTATCTTCGAGTCCTTCCTGGGCTTGGGATTGTTAGGCGGAGTACTGTTTGTTACCATTCTCATCTATACGCTCGTTCAGGCTATTCGATTGGCGGAGAAGGACAAGCGGTATTTGTTCTGCATGTTGCTGTTTGTGCAGTACTTGTCTTACAGTATGTTCTCACGCACCTTGAGTATGCTACCGCTCTTTTGGCTGTCGCTGTTCTTGGTTCTTAGTTTAAAGAGTTATCATGACGAAAGTATCCATCATAATACCCTGCTATAATCAGGCAGCTTTCCTGCCTAAGGCCATTGCTTGTCTGCAAGCTCAAACGCTTGCGGAATGGGAGTGTATTGTGGTAGATGACGGTAGTACGGACAACACGGCAGAGGTGGTTTCCAATGCGGCGCTGAAAGATGCACGTATCCGATTGGTACAGCAACTGAACGGAGGTAGCGCCAGTGCACGTGACAAAGGGCTGCAAGAGGTACGAGGGGAATATATTCAGTTCTTAGATGCGGACGACACGATTGCTCCGGAGAAGTTAGAGCGGCAAGTGGCGCAAATGGACAAAGATGGACTGGATATTAGTTATACGGCCTTTTGCTCTGAGAATGCACGCGGGCAACGCTCGAAAACAACATTCGCACCTCTGACAATACGGCGGATCTTGGTTCTATGGGGTTTAGGAGCTTCTACGCCTATTCATGCATTCCTATACCGCACAGATTTTGTTTGCAAAAATCAATTAGTCTTTAAAAGCAATTGTCGCTATCGGGAAGATTGGAAGTGGCATATTCGGTGTTTTGCTGCGCAACCCAAACACGCTGCTCTACCCGACTATTGTGGCGCGATATATTATCAGAACGAAAGCGGCAAAACCGGTTCGTATATCAAAATGCAGGAAGGCAATTTTGCCTTTATGGCATATATGGCAGGTCGATTGAAAGGATGGAAGGAATTTCTGTGGTCGTATCGGCTTTCCGAAGAACTATGGATCTGGTTGCTACGTATGCTGAAATACCGCAGTACTGCCAGTGCCAAAACCATCCAACATGTAGTACTCCGAACCGGCTATTTGTTAGGTGCGATCCTGTTGATGCCCGTTTCGCTGTTTAGCGTGCTAGGATACTTTATTAAAATGTATATCAAGCAATGAAGAAGATTCTGCTCATATGTGTCACCTACCATTCAGACAAAGAGCTCCACGCCTTTGTGGAGTCCATTCGCCGTGCAGCAGAACGGGTGAAGGGGCAACTGCAAGTGGATATAGAGGTAGCAGACAACGGGCAAGATAACAAAGGCTATTTAGGTGGTGCACTGCCCATTTATAATGCCAAAGCACAAGGATACGATTATGTGTCCATCTCTAATGTGGATTTGGAATTAGCAGAGGATTTCTTTGAGCAGTTAGTAGCGGTTGACACAACTAATGTCGGCTGGATAGCACCGGACATATACACCGATAAGATCAATCGGCATGAAAACCCCTATATGATAACTCGACCGACCAAACGGAACTTCTTCATATGGAATACGATTTATAGTTGCACATGGTTGTATCGTTTGTATCATCGCTTATACCTTATCAAAAATAAGCAGCAGAAAGTTTACACGGCGTGTACGATTTATGCAGGGCACGGATCGTTTATGCTGTTTACTCATAACTTTATTGCGAAAAATCCCGAACTGTCTTTCCCTGGCTTTATGTACGGGGAAGAAATATACATGGCAGAACGGGTTCGTGCCGCGCAACTGACTGTGCAGTACCAACCTACCCTGCGTATCGCTAATGTCGGAAATATCAGTACGGGTTTGGTAAACCAGGCACAGAAATCCGCTTGGAGTAAAGAGAGCTTGAATGCCATTAAAAAGATTTTCTTTTAGATGAGGAATAGCACAATTGACATAGCGAAAGGTATTGCCATCATTCTCATGGTGGTCGGACATTCATGCTGCCCAGATGAACTATATAAATTCATATATAGTTTTCATATGCCGCTATTCTTTATACTAAGTGGTTACTTTTTGTCGGAGAAATCTCTTATAGACACACGCTCTTTCGTACTGAATAAGTGGATGAAATTGGCACTGCCTCTCCTTATATGCGGCATTATATCGCTGCTCTTGCACAATGTATTTTTCCACTGTGGTCTCATTAATGAGTTTTATGGTACACGCACTGGAGATGTAGCACATTTGTTTGGGCTGAAGGAGTATTTATTGCGTTTTGGTTTGCTTATTGGATTTTTAGAAGTATATGATGATCCTTTCTTAGGAGCTTGCTGGTTTATACAATGCATGTTTTTTGCATATGTAGGCATAGCTCTCATTCATGCAGTTTTCAGGAAACACCCATGGCAAAAGCAATGCTTTATAGGGGGTAGTATATTTATCGGTGTAAGTCTCACATTAACCACAATACATTGGATCATACCGTCCTTGAATACCGTTTTTGTTACTCGCGTATTTATGGCCGGAGTCTTTATATATCTTGGTTTATTCTTACGCAATTTCATAGACAAATGGAACGTTCGCTGGTGGCATATATGTTTATTGGCATTACCCGCTTGTTTCGCGATATATTCTCCATTTTCAATTGATATGTCCGAACAAATCAATCCGATTCAATATGTATTGCTACTGATTACCGGCTCTACCGGAACTTTGTGGATATACGGAATAAGCAAATATATCAGTCAATTAAAAATCTCGTCTGTCACTTTGCAAACGTTAGGTATATCTTCGATTTACATTCTTTTCCTACACATGTTCATGTTTAAGCCGATTTCATATTTGTTTATCAAAATATACGGTTTAAATCCTCTTTGGTTAGGATGCAGACCTACAATATATCAGATTGCAAACTCGTGGCATTGGATTGTATATACAATAGGAAGCATTTCATTGTGTCTAATCATTGCGTTTATCAACCGAAAAATCAAATTTAATGGAACTCGTTAGTATCATAATGCCCACGTATAACTGCGGACGATTCATCGCTGAATCGATTCGTAGCGTACTTGCCCAGACATATACCAACTGGGAGTTGCTCATCGTGGATGACTGCTCAACCGATAACACGGCGCAAGTAGTGGGTTCTTTTAATGATCCACGTATCCATTATCTACGAAACGAGCAGAACAAAGGAGCCGCTTTGACACGCAATAAAGCTTTGCGCGAAGCCAAAGGACGCTATATTGCTTTCTTGGATTCAGATGACTTGTGGCTTCCTGCCAAGTTGGAGCACCAGATCGCCTTTATGCAGCAGAACGGCTATGCGTTCTCCTATCATGAGTACACGGAAATAGATGAAGATGATAAGCCAACAGGCATTATTGTAACCGGTCCGAGACTTGTAACAAAAATAGAAATGTATGCTTTCTGTTGGCCTGGGTGTCTGACAGTTATGTATGATGCAACAAAGGTAGGGCTCATACAGATTGAAGATATAAAGAAGAATAATGACTACGACATGTGGCTAAAAGTTTGCAAAAAGACTGATTGTTACTTGTTAGAGGAGAACTTAGCCAAATATCGGCGTGGTAGGAATGGATCAATAAGTAGTCATAGCATATTAACTATGATACAATGGCACTACAAACTATGGCATGAAGCAGAGAAAAAAAATGCGATAGTCTCTATATGGTATACCGGCCTCAACCTTGTGTGTGGATTGTACAAAAAACTAAAATTTGTAAAACGAAACAAGATATGATACTCAAATGGCTTTTTGATAGAACAATGGCGCTGATCGGCCTGCTATTTTTATGGCCTGTTCTGCTGACTGTGGCGCTGCTGATTAAGTGCAAGATGCCCGGACCGGTGCTCTTCGTTCAGCAGCGAGTCGGCAAGGACGGCAAACTATTTGCTTGCCATAAGTTCCGCTCGATGACCGTCGGACATAACGGCAGTAGTGTGAGCGTAGCAGGAGAAGCACGTATCACCCCATTAGGAGCCAAATTGCGCAAGTACAAATTAGATGAACTACCTGAATTATGGGATGTGTTCATCGGAAACATGTCGTTTGTAGGCCCCAGACCGGATGTGCCGGGATATGCGGACAAGTTAGCAGGAGAAGACCGGATTATTCTTTCGCTTCGCCCAGGAATAACCGGACCGGCTACACTCAAATACCGCAAAGAAGAGGAACTGCTGGCACAAGTGGGAAACCCGCAGCAATATAATGACGAAGTCATTTATCCCGATAAAGTACGCATCAATCGCTATTATGCGGAGCATTATTCGTTTGCTACGGATATAAAGATGATTTTATGCACCGTACTCGGAAAAAATATGATATATAACGGAGAAATAATCTAAATTATGGAAAGAAAAACTATATATCTATGCTTGGCTCATATGTCTGAAGAAGGCTGGGAGCAAAAGTATATTAAAGAGGCTTTTGATACCAACTGGGTAGTTCCGTTGGGACCTAATGTCAATGCGTTTGAGAAAGACCTGGAAGCATTCGTGGGGCAAGACAAGAAAGTCGTTGCGCTGTCGGCAGGTACAGCAGCGGTGCATCTGGCGCTTATCGGTTGCGGTGTAGGTCCAGGCGATGAGGTGTGTGTGCAGAGTTTCACTTTCTGCGCCAGTTCCCACCCCATCAAGTACCTCGGTGCCACACCCGTGTTCATTGACTCGGAGAAAGACTCATGGAATATGGATCCGGAACTACTCGAGCAAGCCATCTTAGACCGTAAAGCCAAAACCGGCAAATATCCGAAAGCTATCGTTCCGGTAGCCCTCTACGGCATGCCGTACGACTGTACCCGAATCATGGAGATCGGTAATAAGTATGGAATTCCTGTTATCGAAGATGCGGCAGAAGGGTTCGGTAGTTGTTTCAAAGGACAAGTACTCGGTACGTTCGGTAAGTATGGTGTACTGAGTTTCAACGGCAATAAGATGATCACCACCTCTGGTGGTGGTGCGCTCATCTGTCAGGACGAGGAGCAGAAGAACAAGATCATGTGGTATGCCACACAAGCTCGTGAAGCCTACCCGTATTACCAGCACGAAGAGATCGGATATAACTACCGTATGTCCAATATATGTGCCGGTATCGGTCGCGGTCAGATGTCCATCGTCAATGACCACATCGCACACCACAAGCATGTACAGGCACGCTATGCGGAATTGCTCAAAGATGTGCAAGGTATTCATTTGCATTGCGCACCCAATGCCGATTATGATGCCAACTATTGGTTGTGCGCCATTACCATTGATCCGGAAGTACGTATTCAAGGACAAGAAAATGCGTATAAAGAGACTGTTAAATCGGCCGTTGGCGGTGCAGCGGGCGTGATCCACGAAGTGGATTGTCCTACTACCGATTGTCAACCGAATGACAATGTGGAAGCCTTGCGTGTCTTCCTATTGGCGAAAAAGATTGAAGCCAGACCGGTTTGGAAACCGATGCACAAACAACCAGTTTATGCAGACAGCCCAGCCTATGTGAACGGAGTAAGTGAGGCTGTTTTCCAAAAAGGCATGTGCCTCCCAGCCGGTCCTATGGTGACGGACGAAGATATCGAATATATTGTAGAATCCATTAAAGAAGCTATCATATAATATGGAACGAGAATTTATACTGATTAACATCATCGGTTTTGACAAGCCGGGAGTAACGGCTGCGATTACGGACGTGCTGGGAAAATACGGCGCCTTCGTACAAGATATGGGACAATCCAACCTACACCACCAACTCAACCTCAGTATTCTCATTCGAGTTGACGACCCGTCCACGAGTGGCGAGATGATCAAAGAAGTGCTCTTCTGTTGTTCCAAACTGGAGATGATTGTGCGCTTCACGCCGCTGAGTGAAGAGGAATATGCTGCATGGGTCGGACGTCAGGAGCAGGACCGGTATGTGGTCACCTTGTTGGCACGTGAGATCAATGCACGCCACATTGCCCGTGTAACCGCTTTGTTAGCCGGTCGCCAACTTAATATTGATAATATCTTGCGTCTGAGTGACCGACCGAGTGTAGATGTGCCGGTAGAGAAACGGCATAGTTGCATTGAGTTCTCGCTGCGAGGCAACCTACCCGACCGCGAAGCGCTGCAGCGCGAGCTGATGGAGGTGTCACGCGAAGAAGGTATCGATATCTCGTTCCAACGCGATGATGTATTCCGTCGTAACAGACGACTCATCTGTGTCGATATGGATTCGACGTTCATTCAGACCGAAGTGATTGATGAGTTGGCTGAACGAGCCGGCGTGGGTGAACAAGTACGCGCCATCACCCTTTCTGCCATGCGCGGAGAGATTGATTTCAAAGAGAGTTTCACGCGCCGTTGTGCATTACTCAAAGGCCTTGATGTGTCTGCCAAGCAGGATATCATCGATCATCTGCCCATCACCGAAGGAGCCGACCGCCTATTCCATATTCTCAAGAAATGCGGATTCAAGATTGCCATTCTCTCCGGCGGATTCACGTTTGTAGGCAAGTATCTGCAGCAACGCTTCGGTGTTGATTATGTCTATGCTAACGAATTGGAAGAGCAGGACGGTAAGTTCACGGGTCGTTATCTGGGCGAAGTGGTGGACGCCAAACGCAAAGCGGAATTGCTGGAACTGATTGCGCAAGTGGAGCATATTGATTTGGCACAAGTAATCGCCGTCGGTGATGGCGCCAATGACCTCAATATGCTTGGCAAAGCAGGACTCGGCATCGCTTTCCACGCCAAACCCAAAGTGAAAGAGAGTGCGCAACAAGCTATCTCAACCGTTGGACTGGACGGTATTTTGTACTTCCTCGGATTCAAAGATTCATTCCTCAAAGAGACACACTAATGGAGAACAAACATTTTGCCATCGTCACCGGTGCTTCATCCGGAATGGGAGTTGAGTTCGCGCGGCAATTGGCGCAACGCGGTTATTATCTGCTTATTGTCAGCAATGAGGAACGTATCACCGAAGTGGCATCAAACATCCAGCAGCAGACACCGAACATCAAAGTAATCGGTTTAGTACTTGATTTGGGCAAGCAGTCATCCGCGCGCGAATTATATGAGTACACGCACGCGCACGAGATGGAGATTGAAGTGCTGGTGAACAATGCCGGTGTATATCATGACCGCGATATACTGGACGATAGCGAAGGCTTCACTTCGCTCATCATGAACCTGCATATGTACACACCGGCGATGCTCTGTTACCTGTTCGGACAGGACATGAAAGCGCGTCGCAAAGGATATATCCTTAATGTCTGCTCGGTAACAGACCACATGGCCGCACAGCGTTTAGGTACTTACGGCGGCACCAAAGCATTCCTTAGTCATTTTACGCGTGCACTGCACATCGAATTGCGTAAGTACGGCGTACATGTAACCAATGTTAGTCCGGGCGCCGTGGATACGGGCTTGTATAATATCAAACCGGTCTTTACCAAAATCGGTAAATGTCTCGGTATCATCGTTTCGCCGCAGACCTTAGCACGCCGCGGACTACGAGCTATGTTCCGCGGACGGGCAAAAACAACAGTGCCCACCCTTTTCTGGCGAGCACTGACGTTCATCATCACGCTTATACCTACTTGGCAGCTGCGTTTGATCAGAAGATTTGGATGGTTCTAAAGACCATCCTTTTTTAATCCAGGAAATAATCGACGGTCGTTACAACGCGTACGTGTTTGATCCAAGGTTGGTATTCATCGCTCTCAATGGAGAACTGACCTTGGCTGGCACGACGAATCGAACCCAATGAACATTTGGCGTCATCCGCAAACTTCTGTGCTACCGCACGGGCGTTACGTGTTGCCTCTTCGATCATGGCCGGCTTCAACTCAGGCAGACCGTTGAACTGATAATCCAGATTCCAACTGTTGCTTGTCACAATGATTCCCTCTTTGAGCAGTTCGGATTCTTTGCCTTGAGAAGCTACTACAAGAGCCACTTTGTCTGTGGATACAATCAAGGAAGTGCTCAGCGTATATTTGTATTCCGGACGAGCGCCGTAATAGCTGGCCCAGTTATTGTTCACCGAGATAGAACCTTGACGAATATCCGCCTCCTCAAAACCAAGGGATAACAAATGCTGCTTCACGCGCGCAGTCACTTGTTCCAACTGAGCGTACAACGCCGGCAGATCATTTCCACTCCACGCGTACGACAGCGGCCAAACCGCATAATCCGCTTCCACTTCACGAGTACTCAGACCTTTGACTGAAACCGCACGATCTTTGTTAGAGAACTTGCTGATACCCAAATAGATGAACATGCCACTAAGGCATATACCGATGGCGATCAATGCGCCTGCTAAAATGTTATTTTTCATATACTTAGAGTTTTTTTGCCTCCGGATGCCATCCGGTTATTTATCGTGTTTGTGCTCGTAAACTGCTTCCTCTACATTGATGATATAATCACCCATCTTCTCCAGTTCAAGAATGATATCCATGTAGTTAACGCCAGTGGTGTAATCGTACTCCTTATCCGTGATGTGTTGCATGTTCTGCATCTTCAGTTCATCGCGGAAATTATTGATCTCGTTCTCCATATTGGTCATCTCCAGGAACTCATCTTGGGTGATATTCACGCGCTCCAGTGCTTCCACCATCTTCGTCTCCGCTCCGCTCAGCAGATACATCATCATCTCTACATTCTTGTCCTGATACTCCGTGTATTGTATCTTATTCTCGTGC
Organism: Paludibacteraceae bacterium; assembly: GCA_017401985.1. Taxonomy (GTDB): domain Bacteria; phylum Bacteroidota; class Bacteroidia; order Bacteroidales; family Paludibacteraceae; genus Colicola. The sequence goes on from JAFPNK010000052.1 coordinate 32,012, forward strand.
TTATGCTTGATGTATCGCGACAGGTTGTAGTTCGCATCACCTACAGACTCCAGCTCACTCACGATACGAAGCATCTTGTGCACTTCGTGCTTGGACTGATCGGACAGACGACCATCTGCCACGTTGTTCAAGTACTGCGCAATCTCGTACTCCATACGGTCGCATATACCTTCGTATTTCTCAATACGCGAGAAGATCTTCGTAAATTGCGTCTCGTCCTGCTCGCCGTACAAGTCATGAATCATGCCCACCATCCGTTGCGTACGTACAGCAAAGACATGAATCTCTTTCCAAGCCTGCAAGATAGACAACTCGGAAGTGGACATAAGGCCACCGGAGATGAAACGAAGTTGACTGTCTGTATCTTTCTGTTCCGGTTTGGACGGAATGATAATCATCACTAATTTCTCCAGATACTTAATAAATCCAATCAAGATGCAGGTGTTGATGACGTTGAACGTGGTGTGGAAAGTAGCCAGGATAGCACTCAGTTTGAGCGGGTCTACCCCATTCGTACTGTTCAGATCCACGCCCCACCAACTACAAACCATCGAAACGAAGGGTCGGAACACGCACAGCACCCAAACCACGCCGAAGAGGTTGAACACCAAGTGCGCCATGGCAGCGCGTCTGGCCTGAACGGAAGCGGAAAGCGCTACGATATTTGAGGTAATCGTTGTACCAATGTTCTCACCAAGCACTAACGCAATTCCCATGTCGATAGGCAATACACCCACCGAACAGAGGGTCATCGTAATAGCCATGATGGCCGCTGAAGACTGCACGGCAAAGGTCAGCACACCACCTATCAGCAAATACAGAAAATAGCTACCGTAGCCCCAACCGGAAGTGGATTGAAAGAAATTATGCACACTCTCAATCTCGTCCAGTTTCATCTCGGTGGCATTCAACTTCAGCGTTGTAAGACCCAAAAGCATCAATGCCAAACCAATCAGAAAATCACCCAGATTAGCATTCTTCTTGGTATAAATGAGCGCCACGGCCAATACGATGGTTGCATATACGACCAATCGCATATCGAACGAAGCACCACCTAACACCATGATCCAGGCCGTGAAGGTGGTACCGATATTGGCACCCATGATAACCGAGATGGCTTGTGCCAGACTCAGAATACCGGCCGAAACGAAGCTGACCGTCATCACGGTAGTGGCCGTAGAAGACTGCACTGCTGCAGTGATTCCTGCACCGGTCAGCACGCCCATGAAGCGGTTCGTGGTCATCGTACCGAGCACATTGCTCAGTTTGCTACCTGCCATCTTCTGCAGGCCTTCACTCATCACCTTCATTCCGTACATCAACATCGCTACGGAACCGATCAGCGTGATAATTGATAATGCTAAATTCATATTAAGTATAATTTTATTTCTTCACAATGGCTTTATTGGCAAAGCCATCAATGTACATCTCCAGTGGTTTATCCAGCCGCACATGGCGCACCAGTTCGGTCTCTTCAATAGCCGGCAGCCTATCCAACCATTCGCTATCAAACAAGTCTTCCGGACGTGCCCAAGGGTCGATATTCATATATCCCACATTGAAGGACGTCAGGTTTTGAAAGAAGTGACTTCCCTGCGAAGGCTCGATGCGGAAGTTGATTAATGAGCATTCGGCTATTGCTTTCGCTTCACTGATGTCTGCCCATTGAACCGGAACACCCAATGTGGAGATCTGCGAACCCCAACGACCGTAACCAATCAGCAAGTACTGTTTGCCTTCCTGACGCAGTCGGTTATTCCACTGACGAATCGTCTCCGCCATCTCGCGCGTACGCAACACATCGAACGCCTCCCTGCGCAGATAAATGATGTCACACACATCGTCTATCTTACCGACACCTAATGCATTCCCGCTCATGAGGAACGCGCCTTGTTCATCAATCGTGTTCCAATCGACCTTAGCGTTCAAGCTGTCAGCCGATATCGGACGTATCTGCAGCACGTGGAAGATCTGCGGGTCGTGCTCTATATTGACTGCGAACTCAATCTCCACCGGACATTTGATCTCCTCTTGCGCCATCACCAGCAGTTGTTGGATAATATCGGCCAGAGGGAAAGTCTTGAATTTCAGTTGCGGAGCAAAAGTCACTATTCGCGGGCCATCCGGATAACAGGAATCCACGATGCGCATGTTTTCTCGGTCATACGTGGAAGCAATCAGCTTCAGCGATTCGAATTGGTCGCACTCATGTATAGCGATTCGCTCCAGATTGACTGCATCGTCAATAGAAGTCTTGAATTTCTCCGGGCTCATGGACAAGGCTAACATCGACTGCTGCGTCTCGCGCATTGCCAGATCGACAGTCGAGGTCTGCAGCACATTCTTCGGGTACTTAGGGCTGAAACGTAACACCTGTTCGCCATCCACTACTACTTTACCCAAACCATAAGCCACTTTGACGATGCCGTCTTCCGGTTTCTCTTTGCCGACCGGATAGAAATTGATGCTCCGCGCCACACCGGAGATTACAGGGAAATAATAGTTACCCTCTTGTTCACCGCACACTTCCTGCAGCACGATCGCCATTTTCTCCTCACTGAGCACATTACCGGTAGAGGTGATATATCCTCTTGAAGCCGCATAATACACACTCGCATAAACGGATTTGATGGCTTTGCTAAGCAAACGCAGCTGCTGATCCTCATTCTCCGTATGCGGAATCATATAGGTACTATACACGCCCGCAAAGGGTTGATAATAAGAGTCTTCCAATTTACTGGACGAACGAACGGCAAGCGGACGGTTCGTCACCCGAATAAAATGACGCAGCGCGTGAACCAAGTCTTGCGGCAACGCAGCCGATACGAATTCCGACAAAATTTCCTCATCATTCAGATCCGCATTAATCACATATTGCAATCCGTTGTCATGAATGAATCGGTCGAAATACTCTGTGGTGAGCACCATTGTACGCGGCACCAGCACACGTATATCCTCCCAATGGTCATACAAGTCGTTCTTCTGCAGCACATGGTTGAGGAACGCCAGTCCTCTACCCTTTCCTCCCATAGCACCGTCTCCGCAACGTGCAAACCAAATTGTGTCATTATACGTCTCCGGCGAATACTTAGCGACCACACCCAATGCCTGATTGATGCGATAGTCATGTATCAGGCGAATATTCGTTTGGCGAATGTGCTCGATATCCGTTTCGTCTTGAATCTTGAGAATATTCACCTGCTTACCGATAGCAAACAGACCGCGCGCGAAAAGCCACTTACTCAAGTAGTTGTTATCGCTCAATCGTCTGAACGCAGCCGGAGAGATAGTGGAGATGATTCGCTCGAATCCTTCCAGATCACTGGCACGGTCAATCTCCTTACCCGTTCTCGGATCACGAGCAATAAAATCACCAAAACCGAACTCCCGCTCGATATATTCGCTCACCTCTTGCGTCAGTGTCTTGGATTTCTTAACCACAAAACCGACCTTCAACTTGTGCGCCACCGTCCGCATCGATTCTTGTGAACTCTGCATTAGGAACGGCATCGTCGGGTTGTCCTCACGAATGAGTTGACATAATTCAATACCTGCGTCTAACTTCTCGGAAGAAGACGGATCGCCTTTGTGCAACACAAACCCGATGTCCGAGATGACGCCGATCATGTTCTTGCCGTAGTGCTGGTACAGTTCTACCGCTTCGTCGTAGCAAGTAGCCATCAGCACTTTGGGACGAGCACGCTTACGCAACAATTGCTGCTTCTCGTTCAGCGCATCGCGAATAGCGATGGTATTCTGCTGCAGCACCAGTTTGTACAACAGCGGCAGATACGTGGAATAATAGCGCACACTGTCCTCCACCAACAATATCGCACGAACACCCTCTTCGAGAATGTCGTGCGGTGCGTTCATTCGATCCTCAATCAACTTGATGATCGCAATAATCAGATCGGTGGAGTTGTTCCAGTTAAAGAAATAATCGATATCGGAGCGGTCGTGCTGCTCGATGCGGTTATAAATCTCTTTGCTGAAGGCGGAAAGCAATACGATCGGGCAATTGGGCAGCAAGCCTTTGGCTTGTTTGGCGAACTCAAACACATCCAGTTCGCCGACACTATACATCGTGATGATGAGGTCGAAAGGCTCTTGGCTTTCACACAACGCCAGTGCCTCTCGTGTCGTTTCAGCACGCACAATCGCCGGAGGATTACTCAGATTCAACTCTGCGTACTCCTGCGCGATCTGCACGTCAATGCGACCGTCCTCCTCGAGTGCAAAACTGTCATAGTTATTGCACACCAGCAGGATTCGCCGCACCCGCTTCGCCATCAACGATGTAAAATTGCTGTCCATTATACTAAACCTTGTTCGAACGCCAAAAGACTTTCTCGCGGTTTATACTAAACCCTGCTCGAACGCCAAAAGACTTTCTCGCGGTTTATACTAAACCTTGCTCGACCGCCAAAAGACTTTCTCGCGGTTTATACTAAACCCTGCTCGAACGCCAAAAGACTTTCTCGCGGTTTATACTAAACCCTGCTCGAACGCCAAAAGACTTTCTCGCGGTTTATACTAAACCCTGCTCGA
>JAFPNK010000053.1 GCA_017401985.1 Paludibacteraceae bacterium
CTGTGAACATCCAGACGAGCGACAAATATTGTCCGTTCGACAAAGCAGCACTCATCGCCAACAACGCGACGCTGCACGTGATCAACTTCACCGGCACCAAAGCCAAATACCAGAACAGCAGCGCATGGAACTGGTTCCCGAACATCGTTGATGACCTCGTTACCCGTAAGGAAGGTATCATCTACGTGACGAACGTCCATATGGACAAGAATTACAATATGTTGGGAGTAAGTGCTTCGGAATTAGGCACAAAGACCTACCAACTGACGGCAGGAGTGCAACCGGCGAACGCAACCACTCCGGCTCTTGCATGGAGTTCAAGCGACCCGACAATCGCAACTGTTGATCAGAACGGACTTGTGACCATATTGAGCAACAGCAACGCCGGTGCGTTTGCCGAAGTGACCATCACAGCCAAAGCAACCGACGGTTCGGGTAAGAAAGACGAGTGCCGTCTTGTTATCTATGATGCAGACGAGATCATTGATGATACGTACGTGGAATCGCTGGATGCAGACAAATACACTATCACCATGAGCAAGTCGCAAATCCAGTACCCGGAGATCTCGCTGCTGGTTGAGCCGTATAACGGTCGTCGTCAGTTCACGGTTGATTTCTCAAACGCAGGTACGGATGTGGTACAGGTATTTGAAGTGCGTGACGACTATAGCAACTGCATCGGATACCAGTTCATGCCGCAAGGTGTAGGTACGGCTACCGTGACTTTCACCGCTAACTACTACGACACACAGGCACACGCTTCCGCTCCGTCCGTAACCGTTACCGTCAATGTGACCGAAGACATCATCTTCACAGAAGAGAGCAAAGAAGGTATTCCTGTTAAATACATTGTGGAAGATGCAGCCAAGATGACCTGCAAGGTATATGGCGCATTTGAGCAGGAGATCAGCGTTGATCCGAATACAGGTGCTATCATTCCGGGGGCGTCCGTATATCGCACGGCTGTTGATCCTTCGGCAACAGGTGTACTGACTATCCCGACCACCGTACGCGGCTATGCCGTAACCGGTGTGTGCGATTACGCATTCCGAAATTGCGCAAGTCTCACCGAGGTGAATTTCTGCGCAGGTGTGGAGCGTATTGGCGAAGGTGCTTTCCAAGGCTGTAATGCCCTGACGACACTCCGTCTGCCGTACACTTTCAAAGGCTTGGGTCAGAACATGGCTTCGATGCTGCCGAACCTTAAAGATGTACACTTGATGGCTACCGCGATTCCTACATCGTTCGATTGGGCAGGTCTGGAACCGGGTGACGATGCACTCGGCACAAGTGCTTTCGACGGTCTGCGTGAAGAGCAACAAGACGCTACGTTGCATGTGGCTACCGGCTGCGGTACGCTCTATACGAATGCCGGATGGGATGTTTGGTTCCCGATTATCGTTGAAGACGGCGAGGAAGTGGACAATAATATCGCTTCTTACGTCTGCGACTTCACCACCAAGGTTTCCAAACACAGTGCATACAACGACGCTTGGACCTACGACACCGAATGGACTGTATATGGCGGTGCAAACAACAACGCCGGTTGGGATTATGTCAAGATGGGCGGTAAGAGCGGAACACTCGCTAACGCTAACCCCGTTTATGTGATGAACAAGAACCGCATGGGACGTAATATCACCGCTATCCGCGTTACCTATCCGTCCGGCTCGTTCCCCAAGAACAACCAGATGGATTGCAGCGAGTGGGGTGTCAAGGTATATAGCGACCTCGCATGCACGAACCTCCTCTACACCGTGACATCCTCCGTGACTATCACCGGTGCAGAACAGGTTGTTACGCTCAAGCCTGTTCCCGGACAACCGTGGAAAGCAGGATACGGCATTCAGGTTTATTGGAACCTCTCCAACACCGGCTCTACTAACGGTATCATCTGGGTAAGCAAGATCGAGTACCTTACCGATGCCGACGATGCCGCTACCCTCTGGCCGATGTATAACATCAGCTTCGTCAATTGGGACGGCTTTGTGCTCCAGAACTTCCCCGTTCGCGAGAACACCATGCCTGTCTTCGAGGGCGTAACACCGGTACGTGCAGCAGATGCCGAATACACCTACGAATTCAGCGGCTGGAGTCCTGAAATAGTTGCAGCAATCGCTGACGCAGTCTATACGGCGCAGTACACTGCTACTCCGAAACCTGTCATCCCCGATGATCCGGGTACAGGTGTGGACAACGTACAGAGCAATGAAGTGAAATGCACCAAGATACTGTACAATGGTCAGTTGTACATCATCCGTGGCGACATGATCTTCAACGCCTCCGGTATGCGCATTAAGTAATATCTTGTCTAATCCATGAAAAACACACATTAGGTAAACACAAAAGTTAGTTGCCGAAGCCCTCACACCCCGTGGGGGCTTCTTTTGTTGGTGTTTTTTAATCTCTTGACCTGTCTTTCTTATTTACTGTCGATTATTGCTTCACATTTTTACACATCTTTGTATCTTCTTATCCCTTCGTGAACGATTATTTCTTTCTTTGTTGGTTAAATTTTATAAAAGCCCC
>JAFPNK010000054.1 GCA_017401985.1 Paludibacteraceae bacterium
CCTTTGAGCACGCCTTCGGGCAGGGGTGTATCCAGCGGAACCAGTTCTTTTGCCCAATGTCCGATGCATTGGCGCGTCCATCGCATGCCTTCTATCTCGCCTACCGGTGCATTGATATTAAAACACGTACGCGGGGCGATCCCTTCCTCCAACAAGTGTTGTGTCACTTCTGTCAGATAGGGTTGGAGCCAATGCAAGTCCACATCCATCGAGTGGCTGTTAATCGACCATCCGATAGCGGGAATACCTTTCTCCGCTGCCACGAGGCAAGCACCGATCGTGCCCGAATACATGGCATTGACAGCGGCATTGCTACCATGGTTGATACCCGAAACGAGCAAGTCGATCCGTTTGCCGGCAAAGAGCACTTCGCGGGCGATCTTCACGCAATCAGCAGGTGTACCGTTGGTGGTATAGACCTCCGCACCGTTCAGATCATGCTCTTCGATACGGCGCAGATACATTGGATTCGCCACACTGATGCAGGCACCATAGCCGCTACGCGCACCATCCGGAGCGATGACCGTGACATGACCTAATTTGGTCATCTCTTTGGCTAACAGGCGGATACCCGCGGTACCCCAACCGTCATCGTTGACTACTACTATATTTAATTGATCATTGATCATTGGTAATTGGTCATTGGTAATTTACTACATGAATCACTTGTTGCGCCAACGCATTGGCTTGTTCCATCGTAGCCGCCTCCGAATAGACACGGATGATCGGTTCGGTATTGGATTTACGCAGATGTACCCATCCGTGAGCAAAATCAATCTTCACACCGTCGCGGTCATTGACACGCTCGTTCTTGTAGAGCTCTTTGACACGCGCGAGGATAGCATCCACATCGGTGTCGGGGGTGAGATCAATGCGATTCTTACTGATGCAGTAGTCCGGTAAGGTGCGACGCAGTTCGCTCACTTTCATATCCAGATGCGCCAGATGGCTGAGGAAGAGGGCGATACCCACCAAAGCATCACGGCCGTAATGGCACTCGGGATAGATGACACCGCCGTTTCCTTCACCGCCGATGACGGCATTCACCCGTTTCATCTCCGCTACCACGTTCACTTCGCCTACGGCACTTGCGCTGTACTGACCGCCATGTTGAGCGGTGACATCACTCAGCGCACGGGTAGAGGACATGTTGCTGACCGTGTTTCCGGGCGTATGACGCAGGATGTAATCGGCTACACTGACCAGCGTATATTCTTCGCCGAACATATCGCCGTTCTCGCAGATGATCGCCAGACGATCGACGTCCGGATCTACGACAAATCCCACATCCGCCTTACCGCTCTTGAGCAGGTCGCTGATCTCGGTCAAGTGTTGCGGCAGGGGTTCGGGGTTATGGGGGAAATGACCGTTCGGTGTGCAGTTGAGTTCGATGATGTTCTCTACGCCTACCGCTTTCAGGATTGCCGGAATAGCGAGACCTCCGACGGAGTTCACGCAGTCGATCGCAACAGTGAAGTTGCGCTTCTTGATCGCCTCTACATCAACTAACTTGAGGTTCAACACCTGCTGCACATGGTAAGGCAGGTAGTCTTTGTTCGTCATGTGTCCCAAGTTATCCACTTCGGCAAAGGTGAAATCCTCTGCCTCAGCGATCGCCAAGACACCCTTGCCTTCGGCATCATTGAGGAACTCTCCCTGCTCGTTGAGCAGTTTGAGCGCATTCCATTGTTTGGGGTTGTGACTTGCCGTAAGGATGATACCTCCTGCGGCTTTTTCACCGGTAACAGCCAATTCCGTCGTCGGCGTGGTCGCCAAGCCGATATTGACTACATCATAGCCCATCCCCATCAGCGTACCGCACACGATCTGCTCGACCATGTGACCGCTCAGACGGGCATCACGACCGACAACGATCGTGTTATTATCCGGCAAAGCTGCACGACGCTGCGTGGCGTAGGCAGCCGTAAAACGAACGATATCTACGGGGTTCAGACCCTCTCCTACGCGGCCACCGATCGTACCGCGGATACCGGAAATAGATTTAACTAAACTCATATTATGGTTTGACTTTGATTTTCAGAATATAGCCGTACGGCGTTACGGAGCTTTGTTCTTCGGAGAAGCCGAGTTTGCTGGGTACGATGATCTCGCATTGCGAGTTCGGGTACTTCATCAACCCCACCGCCAAGTGCCATGCGACACATTCACATTCGCTGGTGTTGTAATAATGGAACTCCACCGGATACGCTTGTTCGAGCGTTGTCCAATAGTCCAAGGTGTCGGAATTCTCCGTCAACTCGTACCGCTTGTAGCGCATAATGATCAGGTCGTTGGCGACGATCTTGAGGCTCGACGTATCCTGCGTGACAGGGTCTATATTGACCGAATCCCCGCGGGAGATGAGGTGGAAATAAAAATTGTCGTATCCTTTCACCTTGTAATACTCTTTCGCGCCCCACACGTGGTCTATCGCAGGTTCTTCGTCCAAGATCACCAAGTTATTCCGGCTGATATAATTGGCAATGAGTTTATCTTCCTGATCGCGCAACTTGGAATAGGTGTTGTTGTTACACCCTACCGCGATGAACGCGAATCCGATCAATGCCCATACAATACTTTTTTTCATATTATCTCAATTCGATGTCTATTATCACATTTTCATACGGCGGCACATGTTCCGTTCCGCGAAGGCCGAAGGCGGTGTACCAAGGTGCCAACAAGCGTGCCTGTGCCCCATGATGCAACTCGCCGATATTGTCTTCTACCGCTTGCGGTAACTCTTTCTTCCCGATGCGGTAGGTAGCCTCGCTATCCACCAAGAGGTTCATCGCAAGGTCATACACCCGCATGTGTACCGCCCATTCTTCGTTGGCTTGCGGCGTAGAGGTCGTCTCGTCCCCCTTGCTCACGATATGCATCCACGTACCGGCTTCGTATAGGGTGAACGTACTGTCCTGCGCCTGCGCCAAAGAGGTCAACTCTCTATCTGCTGCCTCAGCCAACTGTTGGTTGAGTTGCAGCAAGGCTAACGCCGTACTATCCACCTGCGGCGCCTGCCCTTTGCGTTGGCTTGGAGTGCGGCGCCTGATGTCCGCAAGCTACCATTACTGCCGACAGCAGAAAAACTACTATGCTCCTTTCACCTTTCATTCCCCTTTTCTCGCCAAGGCCGCCCGGCGGTACTCACTCGGCGTAAC
>JAFPNK010000055.1 GCA_017401985.1 Paludibacteraceae bacterium
AAATCCGAAAAAAGTCTTTTTATAGAAAAAGATTCGGTGGTGCTGCAAAAGTACAAAAAACATTTGATATACGTAAGAGACGCCTTTCATAAAAGAACATTTTTTACACGGAATGCGCAATTAAAAACGTTATCATTTTTAATTTTTCACTAAAACAAAGATTCATTTTTATTATAAATAATATACGATTATTAAGATTTTCAACAAGTAAAGAAAAAATGTGCACTTTTTCTTAAAATTAGCTATTTGGCATGTCATTTTAAAGCAGTACCTTTGCACCCGTTTTGGACAAAAGGTTTGAAAAGTAGTTTATTTAAGTACAAAAAGAGCAATGCGAATTGAATTAAGACAAACAATTTTCTGTTTATTAGCGGTATTGGCATGTCCGTTATTTTCTCAGAAGACGTCCACTCTTACCCAGGTATCAGGTATCGTATGTGACCTTCAAACCCGAGAGCCTCTGATCGGCGTTACGGTGTATGACATCGATCACCCGAATGTAGGCACAGTGACGGACATAGACGGCCGCTACACGATCTCTTTGGACACAAAGAAAGCCGTTCAGTTATGTTTCTCGTACGTGGGGTATGACCCGGAGACCTTCGTTGTGACATCCGTGACGAACAAGTTGAACGTGAACCTCCTTCCTCATAACGAGTTGTTGGATGACGTGGTTGTTACGGCAGGCCGTTTCGAGCAGCGCCAGACAGATGTGACTGTTTCGATGGAGGTTGTCAAGCCTCAGATGATCCGCAATCAAGCCCCGACAGACCTCGCAGCGACATTACAGACGCTTCCCGGAGTGGAGATTATCGACAAACAGCCGAGTATCCGAGGAGGTGGCGGTTGGACGTACAGCGTCGGTTCACGCTGTCAGGTGTTGATGGATGAGATGACTATCCTGAACCCCAAGACGGGTGAGATCAACTGGAACAACGTCCCGTTGGAGAACGTGGCGCAAGTGGAGGTCATCAAAGGAGCCTCATCCGTGCTGTACGGTTCATCGGCACTGAACGGTGTGATTAACGTGCGCACGCAGCGTCCGGGGCTCAAGCCGGAGACAAAAGTGAGCGGCTATGTAGGCGTATATGACGATTATAAGGATTACAAGTACACGGGCGCACGTTTACCTCTCTACTACGGAGCCGAAGTCTCCCACTCACGCCGTATAGGCCATTTTGACCTTTCAGGCGCCATCAGCGGCTTCAAGGACGAGGGTTACCGCCAGCAGAGTTTCAATGACCGCGTGCGGTTGGGAGGAAACATGACCTACCATCGCCCGATGCCGGAAGGAGAATATATGACGATGGGCGCCAACCTCAATTATGTGGCAAACCAATACGGCGACTTCTTTATATGGCGCAGTCCGAAAGACCCTATCCATCCGTCACCTCTGACGAACATGGGGCGCAAAGAGCATAACTTCAACATTGACCCCTTCTTCAACTATGACAACACGGAAAAAGGTATCTCCCATAAACTCCGTACCCGTTTCTATCTGACGACGGACAACCTGACCACGCCTTCTGCCGGTATCGGAACCGAAGATCTGCTCAAATGGGGTGTCACGAGTTTTGACCTCAACAAGATGAAAGGGTACTACGACCAAATCAAAGGGTACATGGACGCAGGCGTAAAGATCGAAGACGCACTGCTTGTGACGTTCAAGGAAGTGGCAATCCCATTCAAGAACGAACAATGGATAGATGCCATCAAAGGCGGTATAGATCTGGTACAGAACGGTTTCGGGTATACGGGCACCGTAGCAGAGTTGCAAGACGCGCTGGGTTACGCATTGGCGCTGGTCACCGACCACACGCCTACCCGTCCCGAGATGACCTATAACGCGTACGTGGACTATCAGTTCGCCAAGTCATGGCAGTCCGGTGTTCGTCTGACAACCGGTATCAACTGGAACCATATCACCAACACCGCCAATATCACCGGTACCCACCATACGGACAACCTCGCAGCATACTTGCAGTACGACCACCGTATCGTCAACCGCTTGTCGCTGAGTGCCGGTGTGCGATTCGAGTACTATCGCATGGACAACCACTTTAAAGAGGCGAACATCCAGATAGGTAACTGGCTGTGCCCCGTGCGCCCTGTCTTACGCGCCGGACTCAACTGGGAGATATACAAAGCCGGATTCCTTCGTGCCAGTTTCGGCCAAGGTTACCGCAACCCGTCCATCACCGAGAAGTTCGCACGCAAGGATATCGGCGGCGTAGGTGTCTATCCCAATCCTGACATCCGTCCCGAGAGAGGCTTCAACGCGGAATTAGGTTACAAACAGTTGTATAAGTTCGGCCCCATTACCGGTACACTCGATGTTGCCGGCTTCTATACGGAGTACCACGATTTGATCGAGTACCAGTTCGGTCTGTTCCGCAACTCCGACTTCTCGATGATCAACTCTATGCAGGACCTGCTCGACGAAGGCCGGGCGATGATAGACAATATCATCCAGACCAAATCGCTGAGCGGAGCCGGAATCGGTATCGGTGCCCGGTTCGTGAACGTAGGGCACGCACGTATCTACGGAGCAGAAGTCAGCACGTCCGGAAAAGTGGACATCCGCAAGGATATGAACCTGCTCTACTCCATCGGCTACACCTTCACGGAGCCGGAAGACCTCGACAACCAAAGCCGTATCGAGCAGGAGAAGACCTATACCGACCCGTTGCAGATGAAGAACAAATCCAACGACTCCAAATACCTCAAATACCGCAACAAGCACTCGTTCAAAGCGACCCTGGACTATAGTTACAAATGGTTCTCCGTAGGTACGAACCTGTCTTACCGCAGTAAGATTCTTGCGGTGGACTATCTGATGGTGGACGAGCGCGCCAAGGGTGAGCCTGATCTGATGGACTATGCGCGTATGTTCATTTTCGGATACGAAGACGGCGTCTCGCTGCATGACTACTGGATGAGCCATAACAACGGAGTGTTCACAATGGACCTGCGCTTCGCTTTCCGCTTCAAAGAGCACGCAGAGGTTCAGTTCATGGTGAACAACCTGCTTAATACCGAATATTGCTTCCGGCCGATGGCACTCGCGCCGCCGCGTACCTTCGTCTGCCGATTGAATCTCAAATTCTAATAAACAATAATAATCAAACCAATTCACATTATGAAAAAAATCATTACAACCGTATTGTTAATCTGTGTATCAGTTGTCTCCGCTTTAGCGGTGACAGTGAATGAAGCCGTCGGTGTCTTCAAGGGAGACTTGAATATCGGCGGAGATCCGTATCCGAATAAAGAGGTGTATATCCTTCCGGGCATAGAGGAGAACACCATTACCTTCGTGTTGCCGGATTTTAAGTTCGGTGCCGTTTCGTTAGGAGATATCGTTCTCATGAATATCCCTATCGACGCCAACGGTCAGTTAAGTCTGAACGACGCTACTTTGTATATCAAAGCCATCTCCGAGCGTGCGGAGATAGATGTAATCAATGGTCTGGAGGATGGAGGAGACATCTATAACTCCGTGATTACCGAATCTGATGCAATGGTACTGCTTTCAATCGCCGCTCCGTCCCTCCCGGAACCGATATTCGTTCTTTTCACCGGTTCGAAAGAGACGGGTAAAAACTACGCAATTACCAATGGTGGCTTTGAAGGCAGCTGGTCTGGCGGAGAGCCATCCAAATGGCATTCCTTCCCTTCCGCCACCGGTATTTTTGCTTCGATGGCCGGTGGAGAAGATCAGTTCAAGCAGTCCAATGAGACACGCCCGGGATCCACAGGATCGCACAGTGCCTTGATAGCCTCTAATCTCATCGCAGGCGTCAAAGCCAACGGTAACTGCACGAACGGACAGATCAACGCCGGATCAACGACAGCAGATTCGCCAGCCAATAACTATAACTTCTCCGACCCGGCCAATAACGGCTATAACACCGCCTTTGTAGGTCAGCCGGACTCGCTGGTGTTCTGGGCAAAATATATCCCTGCAGACAAA
>JAFPNK010000002.1 GCA_017401985.1 Paludibacteraceae bacterium
TCAACAACCTTACCGTTAACAACGGTATCCACGCCGAACTTAGCCTCAAGCTCCTCCCAAGGATTCTCCTCGAGCTGCTTGTGACCAAGGCTCAGACGACGGTTAGCTACGTCGATGTCGAGAACGACAACTTCGATCTGTGCGCCGATCTGGGTGAACTCATTCGGGTGTTTGATTTTCTTGGTCCAGCTGAGGTCGCTGATGTGAATCAGACCGTCAACGCCTTCCTCGATCTCAACGAATACACCGAAGTTGGTGAAGTTGCGTACCTTAGCCCAGTGGCGAGTGCCAACTGCATACTTGGTCTCGACGTTAGCCCACGGATCCGCCTTGAGTTGCTTGATACCGAGGGACATCTTACGCTCAGCGCGGTCGAGAGTCAGGATGACAGCGTCTACCTCGTCGCCAACCTTCAGGAAGTCGTTAGCGGAACGGAGGTGTTGGCTCCAGCTCATCTCGGAAACGTGAACGAGGCCCTCAACGCCCTCTGCGATCTCAACGAAAGCACCGTAATCAGCCATAACGACTACCTTACCGTGAACTTTGTCGCCGACCTTGAGGTTCGGATCGAGTGCATCCCAAGGATGCGGAGCGAGTTGCTTGAGACCGAGCGCGATACGCTTCTTCTCCTCGTCGAAATCAAGGATAACGACGTTGATCTTCTGGTCGAGTTGGAGCAACTCGTGCGGGTCGTTAACGCGTCCCCAGCTGAGGTCGGTGATGTGGATGAGACCGTCAACGCCACCGAGGTCGATGAATACGCCGTAGTTGGTGATGTTCTTAACGGTTCCTTCGAGTACCTGACCCTTCTCGAGCTTGCCGACGATCTCAGCCTTTTGAGCCTCGAGTTCAGCCTCGATGAGAGCTTTGTGGGAAACAACGACATTGCGGAACTCAGGGTTGAGTTTGACGATCTTGAACTCCATGGTCTTGCCGACGAGGATGTCGTAATCGCGAACCGGCTTGACGTCGATCTGGCTACCCGGGAGGAAGGCCTCCATACCGAGCACGTCAACGATCATGCCGCCTTTCGAACGCCATTTGATGTAACCGGTAACGATCTCACCTGCGTTGTAAGCCTCGTTAACGCGGTCCCAAGCACGTGCTGTGCGTGCCTCATTGTGCGACAGAACGAGCTGTCCTTTTTTGTCCTCCTGGCTCTTGATGTAAACCTCGACTTTGTCGCCTACTTTGAGCTCAGGGTTGTAGCGGAACTCGGCAGCCGGCACGATACCGTCTGACTTGTAGCCTACGTTGACAACCACCTCGCGCTTGTTGATACTGATGACAGTACCCTCAACGACCTCATTGTCCTTGATGGCGCTCAGCGTGTTGTTATACTTTTGGATTTCTTCTTCGTTTTTTGTGCCTTGCTGTTGTGCTTCATAGGCATCCCAGTCGAAGTTCTGGAGAGAAAGATTTTCTGCCATGTTGGTAGAATTTTTTTGGGAACTAGATTTCTAGGCGACTAGACTACTAGGCGACTAGTATCCGGAATCCCGTTAAAGGGTTAAACAATGTTAGCCTTTCTTCTCGCGGGCAAACTCCTCGTACGTGTACCAAATATCGTTTTCTTTTTTCGTAAAACTCAAACGATTACTTAGTAGTAAGTACTCGGAGCAGCTCCGCTCTCCCCAAAAATTAAAATTTTAGGGGGCCCCAATACATCCTGGAGCGAAAAAAGCGTGCAAAATTACTACAAATTTTTCACATACGCAAATTTTTCTTGCGTTTTCTTTTGAAAACGTGTGATTTTTGTGTGTTTACTTGTGTGTGTCAGATTTTTTTTGTACCTTTGCGCTCGATTATGTTAGAAAACAAGAATTATTAAAACCATAAATATCTATGACAACACCGGATTATATTACACAACTGAAGCCGAACCAGATCTTTGTGTTCGGCAGTAACCTCGCAGGCTTTCATGGCGGAGGTGCCGCACGTATTGCATATGAGCAGTTCGGCGCAGAATGGGGCGTAGGCGTTGGGCCAACCGGACAATGCTATGCCATCCCGACGATGCAAGGCGGAGTAGAGACCATCAAACCCTATGTGGATGACTTCATCCGCTATGCGGAGCAACACCCCGAATTGACGTTCTTCGTGACACGTATCGGCTGCGGCATAGCCGGTTTTGCTGACGAACAGATAGCTCCGCTTTTCGTCGCAGCGCATGACCTACCAAACGTAGCACTCCCAAAAGGATGGAGATGAATATATGAGCACTATCTTCATTGTACTACCGATACTGACGCTATTGATGTTCGACTTGGGTTTGGCGCTCAAGCCGGCGGACTTCAAACTGATAGCAGAGCGTCCTAAACCGGTTATTATCGGTTTGGTCGGACAGATTATCCTACTGCCACTCATCGCGTGGGCCATCATCCTCTCACCTCTAACCGCTAACCTCTCACCGTTATTCATCATCGGCATTATGCTTGTCGCCTGTAGTCCCGGTGGTAGTTCGAGCAATGTGTTCTCGATGTTAGCGAAGGGCGATGTAGCACTCTCCGTCACCCTCACGGCGTGCAGCAGTATCATCACCCTCTTTACGCTGCCGCTTATCATGGCGTGGGTAACACAGAGTGTCGGCGAGGCGGTAGATATTCATCTGCCGATCGGCAAACTGCTTGTGCAGAACATCGTGTTGATGGTGGTGCCAATCTCAATCGGTTTTGTTGTGAACCTATTCAAACCCGTGGCTGCTGAGAAAATACACAACGTGCTCAAACGTATCGCCATGCCGGCATTGGTGCTGCTGGTTACTATCTTCTTCTTCCAGCACAAACAAACCATCGTGGAACAGTTCGGTAGCCTCGGTCTCACGATGTCTGTGCTTATCCTCGCTACCACTTTTTGCGGCGCATTGATGGCATGGATATTCCGTCTGACGACCAAAGAGCGTCGCACGCTGGTTATCGAGATAGGCATGCAGAATGCCGCACAGGCCATCACCATCGCTTGCAGTCCGCTCATCTTCAACAACGAGGTCATCGCCATCCCTGCTATCATTTATGCCCTGATGATGAACCTGATTCTTCTGGCGTACGTAGGGATGACTAAAATTAGAAAAAGTACGAACTAATTGAAAAGATATGAAAAAGTGTATTTTGGCACTTGTATGTGCTATAATGATTATGCCTATGAATGCTAAAACATTAGTGGCGTATTTCTCCGCCACCGGTACCACCAAAGTCGCAGCCGAGAAACTGGCTGCGCAACATAATGCACGTTTATGGGAGATCGAACCGGCGGAGAAATACACAGCGGCCGATTTAGACTGGCGCAATCCGCAGTCTCGTTCGTCTATCGAGATGAACGATCCCGAAGAGCGTCCGATGATCAAACAATGCACCGATGTGACGCCGTACGACACGGTATATGTCGGTTTCCCGATATGGTGGGGAATCTGTCCGCGTATCATCAACTCATGGCTTGATAACAATGAACCGCAACTGCAAGGCAAGATTCTGATTCCGTTTGCAACCAGTGGCAGTAGCGGCATCGAAGAAGCGGAAGCATACCTTCGTAAAACCTATCCTTCGCTCAACTGGCAGAAAGGACTGCTTTTGAATAAACGATAAAACGGGATATGAGCAACCCTGATTTAGTACAATATATTGTAGAACAGGCATCTAAGGCCGGTGAGGTAAGCGCCAAGAAGATGTTCGGCGACTACTGTCTCTATTGCGACGGCAAGCCTGTCGGACTCATTTGTGATAACTATCTGTATCTCAAACCGCTCATACAGTTAGAACCGCTTTTGCACGATTGCGACCGGCAAATGCAGCCCCCGTACGAAGGTGCTAAACCGCACTATGTCATTACGGATGTCGATGATAGAGATTATGTGTCGTTGCTTGTAAAGACAGTGATAGAACTATTACCGGCGAAACGAAAATAAATAAAAATTGCGATATGAACATCCAATCCCTTAAACAACGGCTGTCGCCAAAGAATATCGGTCAGTCCATCCAACGGATACTACTGCGTTTTCCGCTCGCCGTCTCTTTTCTGGTTGCTTTAACCGGCATGTTATCATACATGATTATCACCGGTACGGAACCGGAAGAAGGATCTCTCTATGTATTCACGCTCCTGTCAGTCGGAATCCTTATCGATTTTGTAATGTCTTTATGGGGCGAAGAACATACCAATCGGAAATATAGATGGATGGCAGAAAGCATATTGCTTGTCCTGTTCGGAACCTATTACGCGCTGCTGTTTTTTACGGACCTCATTCCGAATCGCGGCCTGCCCGCTTTCTATCTTGGCAACATGGCATGGCTGGCGGCTTTGGTCGTACTGATTCCTTTTTGTTCGTTTTGGCGTGAAAAAGACGATTTGAAATCTTGGCATTTCATCCTTTCTCTATGCCTTGCGCTTCTCATTAGTGGGATGATTACCTGGGTAATGACTGGTGGATTGGAAGGATTAGTATATGGTACTGCGGCTCTCTTCGACTGGAACATCAGCGAAAAAGTGCCGTTAGTCATCATGGTTGTGTGTGCTGTCTTATTGTTCAGTCTGCTATTCCTTGCTTTAGTTCCATATGCCGAACGCAAACATAATAACGCAGCCGAGATGCCTTCTTTCTTAATGAAGAGTGTTTCGTGGCTGCTGATTCCCCTGCTTGGATGTTACATCTTAGTGCTGTACATCTACGGTATCACTATTTTTGTGCATTGGGAACTGCCCAAAGGCATGATCTCATGGTTGGTGTCAGCCGTGATGGCCGGCTATCTGATGTGCTACCTTTTGCTTTATCCGCAGGTAACTAATCGTCAATCATGGCAGAGCAAACTGCTTACTTTCTGGTTGCCGATAGCCATTCTTCCACTACTGATTCTAATGACAGTCGGTGTTGTCCGTCGTTTCATGGATTACGGAATCACGGCGCCACGACTCTACCTGCTCACACTGCTGTTATGGTTCTACGCGGTATGTATCATCATGCTGGTCGCAAAGCGCAAACGGTTCCATTGGATCTTTCTTTCGCTCGCGGCTCTCTTCCTGCTGTCGTCCGGTCAACCGATGAACTATTACCGCCTTTGCAAACCGGTTCTCGTCGCCAAGATAGAGAAGACTATTGCAGACAAGCAACTCGCGGTGCCTTTTAATTTGTATTCACTGGAGAACAACCCCTTGTTGACCGTAGAGGAAGCCAATGAATTGTACACAAATATCTCCTATGTGCGGGATAATTACGGCAGTCCGGCCGTTGAACAATGGGTAGGGACAGACGTCGCTCCGATTGATTCTACACGAACCGAAATATGGACATGCCGAGTGGCGAGACGGTATGATGCAAAAAGTTTTTATCCGTGTCCGCAAGGATTTGCTTCATTTCAACATAAATATGAGTATAGAGATATTATCCTACCGGAAGATAGTTTGTATGATGGCGCTGTGCACTTCGCTGTGCGTGTCAATGAGAATTTTGCAGTCTTTCCGCTGGACACAGCTGCTATTAATAGCACACCTTCTGACCAGCCGTATTGCGTCTATTCTGTAGATGGACAAGCAGCTTATGTCTTGGATGGCATTCAAATAAAGGGATACAGCGATAAAACGATTGAAGTCTCCGGCTATGAAGGCTATTTATTCAGCAAAGATAAATAATAAACATCGAAAAATCACCGTCCGCGGTTTCATCATCGACTCCGAGACAGGCGCATTAGAGGAGATTAACTAATGTGGGCTATTTTGTAAACTCTACTTTGCAAAATAAAGAATTTGTGCACTTTTTTCGATAAATCGTTTGCGATATAAAATATTTGTTGTAATTTTGCATCGTGAACGATATATCGCGCGTTCTATCCTCGATACACGAGCACAAGCACAGCTTGGCTAAAGGTAGATAATAATAAATATATAAACGATATGAAAATCTATGATTTTAAGGCTCAGACGAGTCGTGGCAAAGAACTTGATTTTGCACAGTTTGAAGGCAAAGTGCTGCTTATTGTGAACACAGCAAGTAAGTGCGGTTTTACGCCGCAGTTCAAAGGTTTGGAAGAACTGAACCAGAAATACAAAGACCAAGGTCTGGTGATTATCGGTTTCCCTTGCAATCAGTTCAAAGAGCAAGACCCGGGTAGTGATGGTCAGATAGAGGAGTTCTGCCAACTCAATTACGGGGTGACGTTCCAAATCATGAAGAAAATCGACGTGAACGGCGAGAATGCCGACCCGATATTCGTTTATCTTAAGGAACAGGCACCTGCGGAGGAGTACAAAGGTCTGAAGGCGAAGGCGGCGAAAGCGCTATTCAAGAAGATTAGCGATACCGCTAAGTCGGAAAGCGACATCCAGTGGAACTTCACTAAGTTCCTCGTCAATAAAGAAGGTAACGTAGTTGGTCGCTTTGCTCCGACTGCCGAACCTAAAGATTTTGAGAAAGAAATAGTTAATTTATTATAATAACCTTATAAATTTATTCAATTATGACACGTGAAGAAGCATTGAAAGCGTTGGCTTTCGCAGGCGCAACATGGTTTGGAAACAGTAAGCAACATTTCGCATTCTCGGCGTACGACCGTCTGAACGGCTGGAACAAACTGGCTGACAAATGGAAAGAGGAAGCAGAAGAAGAGTGGGATGAGGCAGAAGAAGTACTCAACCGCCTCGTTGAACTCGGCTGCAAACCCGCAGACCTCCAAGAGGCATTGAAGACCATCGAGTTCCCGTTCTATGACGATCCGAAACAGCAGATCGAGGCAGACTTCCAACCCAATGCAATTGAGGAGATGAACCAACTCTTGAAAGCATTCGACGGCGACTACACCACGCAGAAACTCATCCAGAAATGGATTGACGGCGAGGAGGCTCACATGGCTTGGGAAGCACAGTACCTCAACTTCATCAACAAACTCGGTTATGAGAATTTCTTAATCGCTATGATGTAATTCATGTACGAACAACTGAAACTGGATAATCAACTGTGCTTCCGTCTCTATACGGCGGCACGGTTGACTATGCAGGCTTATTTCCCGTATTTCGAACCGCTGGGTATCACGTATCCGCAGTACCTTGTGATGCTCGTGCTATGGGAGCAGGACCATCAGCCGGTGAACGACATCGCTCGTCGCCTGCATCTGGAGACGAACACCGTCACGCCGCTCCTGCAACGGATGGAGAAACAGGGTCTGCTCACTCGCACTCGCGGCAAAGAGGACACGCGGCAGCGTATCGTCTCGCTCACCGAGCAAGGCAAAGCGCTGGAGGAGCAAGCCAAGAATATCCCTGATTGCTTGGTGGCACAACTGGCAGATAAAGTGCCTGATGTGCAAGCCCTCATCGCCATGATTCCAGAACTGGACACGCTCATCGACGGCCTCTCCGCGAAAGTGAATAAAGAGTAAAAAAACGCACAAAATCCTGCATATATTTGTATATGTGGGATTTTTTTTGTACCTTTGCGCAAATTTGCGCAAGTAGGAGGAAATATGGTAACACCGGATTTTATTACACGATTGGAACCGAATTAATATGATATTGTATTTCTCAGGAACAGGAAACAGCCTCGCCATCGCAAGGCAACTGGCTGAACAACTCAACGAACGACTGACGCCGCTCGTAGATGCTGCAGGCGTGGATATGACAAACGAAAAGCGTATCGGTCTGGTCTTTCCGACTTATGATTTCAATCTTCCGCCCGCTTTGCCTGAAATGGTGTCGCGTTTGATTATCAGCCCAAAGTCTTACGTTTTTACGGTTGTCACCTGCGGAAGCATGGCGGGTAACTGCATCTGGGAGATGCGTCGCATATTACGCAAGAAAGGCATTGAACTGGCATACAGCCATAAGGTGAGTGTTCCTGATAATAGCGCGCTTGCCTTCGGACGTAATCCCAACAAACAGTTGAAGAAGTTCGAGCGTGTGCCGGCTCGCATGGAACAAATCATCCGCGAGCTACAAGCCGAAAGCCATACCTTGCACTATAGTTGGTTCAGCCTCCTATCATGGCTCCTTGGTCGCCCGGCTATCGAAAATGGTATGATTCATTGCTTGGGCCCCAAAGTGAATGCCGATAAGTGCACCGGTTGCAACACATGCGTACGCGTTTGCCCGATGAACAATATAAGTTTATCAGACGAGAAAGCCATCATCGGTGACAACTGCACCGTGTGTCTTGCATGTGTACATGCATGTCCGCAACAAACTATTCGTACGAACGGCCAAGAGGCACGCAAGGAACGCCAATATCGCCATCCCGACATCAAACTCAAAGACCTGATTAAGCGATAGAGACATAGTTATGGACTTTCACGTATACGGAACACAAGGTAAACCATCGTTGCTGCTACTACCAGGGTTGGGTGTATCGTACGAGATCTTCCTGCCGCTCATAGAACGGCTGCAGGATAGGTTCTATATTATCGCGGCTAGTGTGGATGGTTTTACGTTGGGCAAACAGACGCGTTTTACGTCCGTGGATGACCAAGCTGCGCAAACTATCCACTATGTGCAAAGCGTGTTAGGCGGGCATCTGGATGTCGCTTATGGTTTGTCGTTGGGAGGCAAGATCCTTTCGCGCATGCTAGAGCGCAACGAAGTCTTGATTGATCATGCAATCATGGACGCAGCGCCTTTGTTGCCTCTGCCGAACTGGTTGGTCGACCCGCTACGGTACTACCAGGCATTCAACGTATGGACGTGCTATCATTGGACGGATTTCTGGAAATGGGTGTTCCGTTCACACTATTTTGATGTGCTGTTGGACGAATGCAAGAAAGTCTATCCATTTGGCGGTAAACAAGCGGTACTGGATGGTTATAAATCGGTTTATACGAACCGCCTGAACGCCATTCAAGGCGCAGATATTCATTTCTGGTATGGCACGAAAGAAGCTTTTGTTGCTAAGCCGCAAGTGAAGCATTTGCTCCAACTCTGCCCGTCTGCACACGTCGAAGTGTTTGATGGCATGAACCATGGCCAACTTCTCGTTGACCATCCCGAAGAGGTCGCTAAACGAATAATAGAATTAATATGAATTGGATTCATATTATCCTGATCTACCTCGCTGTTATGAATGTGGTGACGTTCTTTATGTACGGTGTGGATAAGTGGAAAGCAAAGCGCTCGAAATGGCGAGTGTCTGAAGCTGTGCTTATCTTGATGGCGGTTCTCGGCGGAAGTGTTGGTGCATGGCTTGGAATGAAAGCCTGGCGCCACAAGACACAACACAAGAAGTTTAGGTATGGATTGCCGTTTATACTCGTTGCGCAGATAGCGATCGTCATATGGATTGCATATCGCATCCTACTGAAATAAGAAAGAGACCCGAAAGGTCTCTTCTGTGTTGCTCAACCAGGACTCTCGTTTGCTTCATCCTCGCAAACGCCTCAAAACTCCGTTTTAAGGGGAGTTACTCGGATGAGCTGCACTCTCCCCACAAATTAAAATTTGCGGGGACCCCGAAAAGGTGGGTTCGAGCCCATAGATTAAGACAAAAAAAAGAACAACCACCAGTTGGTGATTGCTCTTTTTTGTTGCTCAACCAGGACTCGAACCCAGACAAACCCACGGTTGATGTAATTTTCATAACTTGCTGTAAATCAGCAATGATTTTGTTCAAAATTAGGATTTTGTGCGAGTTTGTGACACGATTTTGACACGTCTTAACTCGCTTTCAAGGTGCAAAATTACTACAATTTTTTGACATGACCAAATTTTTTGGCCATAAACTTTAAATTAGGATTGCTTTTTTGAAAAATATCCCAAAGTGGTCAATCCGGAAGCGTCTCTTTACGGATTTCTGCCTCTGCATTTTTAGCTAACTTCTTGCGAATCCGCTGCTGTTTTTTCTCCTCGGGAGTCATGTTGGTATATACTTTCACTTCCGGTTGTTTCTCCACCATCGGCACAACCATATTGAACTCCGGCATCGGTGGCAACTCTGAGATTGCTTCCGGATGAGCCTGTAAATATTTCAGTCTGCTCTCCAATTCAGCTACTCGATGCTTCAATTGTTCCAGCATAAAATCGTTGGTCTCGTTCAGCATCATGTAAGCGCTCATCTGAGTTTCTTGCAACTTGATCAGCTTCTTCAGATACCCATTCTCGGCATCCTTCTCTGTCTCCATATCTACGGGCGGGTGCGCGCGATTAAATAAGGAGTCAATCGTCACTCCAAAGAAATCCGCTATTCTCTCCAATGTCTTTGCTGTTGGATTCTTCGCCAAATAATGCAGGCTGCTATTAGGCCTTCCTGTCACAGCCATGGATAGTTCCGTTTGCGACTTGTTCTGTTTAAGCAATAAATGCTTGATGATTTGTCCGTTGTACATATATTTATGTGTTCAAAAATTACGGTATAGATTGACAGAAATAAGAAAAGCTTGCAAACTTCTGCATAAACAAATAATGGAATAAGTGGTGAGTTTCTGGCGCATAAAATAGGA
>JAFPNK010000056.1 GCA_017401985.1 Paludibacteraceae bacterium
GTGCATCGAAGCGATACCCTTCAGCGGCAGGTAGTAGTTCATCATCGAGAACATACCTTTCTTCATCTCACCGCCATACCAGGTGTTGAGGATAACCTGCTCACGGCTCGTGGTGTTGAAGGCAACACAAGTCTCGCTGTTGAGGCCGAGCTCTTTGTAGTTCTCAACCTTTGCCAACGAAGCGTTGTAGATGACGAAGTCCGGCTCGAAGTTAGCGAGTTCTTCCTCGCTCGGCTGGATGAACATGTTCTTTACGAAGTGTGCCTGCCAAGCAACCTCAACGATGAAACGAACAGCCATGCGGGTGTCCTTATTTGCACCGCAGAATGCGTCCACTACATACAGGTTCTTGCCGCTGAGCTCCTTGATAGCCAGCTCCTTAACTTGTGCCCAAACATCCTCAGACATCGGGTGGTTGTCATTCTTGTAACCCTCAGTGGTCCACCAAACGGTGTCCTTCGAGTTCTTGTCCATCACGATGTATTTGTCCTTAGGCGAACGGCCGGTGTAGATACCGGTCATTACGTTTACGGCGTTCAGCTCGGTGTTCTGACCTTTTGCATAGCCGGTCAACTCGGGCTTAGTCTCCTCTGCGAACAGATACTCGTAGGACGGGTTGTGGGCGATCACAGTAGCGCCCTTGATACCATACTTGGTAAGATCTAACTCTTTCATTGTGTTAAGTATTTTATTGTTTATTTTTGTTTGCTTGTTGAATTTTGCGAGCTAGTGCTTTCGCTTCCTCCTTCGTAAAATCTCCGGAAATCTCACAGCGTCCGCCCTCAATCTCTGCCATCACTTTCGGAAAAGCATACACGCGGTCATCCACGACCATAGCTATATTCTTGCCTACCGTTCTGCTTGTCAGTTCCCGCAGTTGGCTCGCGCCTTTTTGATTGAACTCAATGGTGATGACTGCCGAAGCATAATGTCTCGGCTGGGAGGCCTTCACTTTTTCGATGTCCGAATTATCGATGACCGATCCGCCATCCGGGCCTTCCTTCAGGGCAATCAAATAGTAGTATTGCTCCGCCTCACTAACGGGCGCAGCAGACCAACGTAGGCACAACGATGTGGGAAAAATCTCTTGCGCTTGCTGCGTATGAATCAGTTCATTCACTCTCGCCGTATCCGATATATGCACCACTCCGACAATCGGTGTGGCAGACATATTCTGCTTCCACTCTTCTGTGGGCCAAAGCGATACGGTAAGCGAATCTATCTGCTCCATGAACGGCCATACATCCGATGCCAAATAGGTTTCCCATATGCCGAACCGTCCGCCATCGGAAAGGCTGATTCCTTCCGCTGCTTCTCCTGTCGCATCTTCGCCGGATCGTCCGGAACCGCATGATACCATGATACATGCGCAAGCCAAGATACAACACATAGTACGTAAAATCGTGTATGTGCGCTTCATAAGACGCTACAAAATTACAACAATTTTTGCAAATACGCAAATTGTAGATGCATTTTTTAAGAATTTTTCTTAAAATTGTATATTTTGCTTGCCAAATTCGAGTTTTTTTTGTAATTTTGCACCCTGTTATGGATTTTGATCGATACGATAAAGAAGATTTGCAGGAAGCGCTACGCGTGTTACGTAGCGGTGGAATCATTGTGTATCCGACAGACACGGTGTGGGGAATAGGTTGCGATGCGACGAATGCAGAAGCTGTCGCTAAAATTTTTGCGCTCAAGCAGCGTGAGGATAGCAAATCGATGTTAGTGTTGCTCGATTCGGCCGCCAAATTGGACTACTACGTGGAGGTGCCGGAGACAGCAGAGATGCTGTTGGGAGTCGAAAGTCAAAAGTCGAAAGATGAAAGCGATTCTTCGAAACCGATGACGATTATTTATCCAAATGCGCGGCATTTGGCAGCGAATCTGATTGCGGAAGACGGTTCGGTTGGCATTCGCATCACCAACGAACCATTCAGCAAAGCACTATGCGCACAACTGAAGCATCCGATTGTGTCCACCTCCGCCAATATGAGCGGTCACCCTTCCGCACATTTCTTTGCAGAGATAGAACAAGCCATTTTAGACGGAGCGGACTATGTATGCCGGTTCCGCCGAGAGGACGAGACGCCGCATGAGCCTTCAACCATCATCAAATTGAATACAGACAATACGTTTAAAATTATTCGCGAATGACTCTCCGCCGCCGACAACAACTCTTGTATTTCCTTGCCGACTTGCTAAGCAGCGAGGTGGTTTGGCTGTGTTTTCTGGCATTCCGATGGATGGTATATGAAGGCCGCGTGGGCATCTTAGATAACGTGCTGATTCCCGCATTCTCTTTCTGGGTTCCGCTACTCATTTACCCGCTGGTGTGTCTGACGGTGTATTACCTGTCCGGCTACTACCTGCGGCCGTTCCAAAAACCCATCTGGCGGGAGTTCCTACGTACGTTCGTTTCGGCAGTTGTTATTGCGCTACTATTCTTCTTTATCATCATCATAGATGATGAAGTGAGTTCGTATACCAATTATCTGGTCTCGCTGGCGGTGCTGTTCGGGCTGCAGTTTTTGCTCAGTTACATCCCCCGTTTGACGATTACGTTACTTTCGCGTCGTCGCGGTGTGATGCGTAGCCGAACGGTCCACTCAATGGCGGATGCAGAGCTGTTGAAAACCGGAGAGCAGGACGAGGTGATTATCGACATGCCGAAGGGTTATACTGATCGTGATTTATACATGCTCATCGCGCGTTTGTACCCGCTATCGTGCGAGATTAGCATGGTACCGCGCGTGTATGACATGTTAACCGGTGCCGCTCGAATCGGGCAGATTGACCGGCCATCGCTCATTCGGATTACCGAGCATCATATGACGGATGCCGAACTATGCATCAAACGCGCCTTTGATATCGTAGCCTCAATTGTCGGACTGGTCGTGCTGTCTCCGCTATTGGCCATCATCGCACTACAGGTCAAAATCAGTTCGAAAGGGCCTGTGCTCTATTCGCAGGAGCGCATCGGCCTATACGGGTTACCCTTCCGCATCTATAAATTCCGGACTATGATTAACCACGCGGAGGCGGATGGTGTACCGCAAGTGACGAGCGACAACGACCCGCGCATCACCCGTGTTGGACGGTGGTTACGCAGATACCGATTGGACGAGTTACCGCAGTTATGGAACATATTGCGCGGAGACATGTCCATCGTCGGGCCACGCCCTGAACGACCGTATTTCATTGAGCAGATTATGGCCGATGCTCCGTATTACTGTCTGCTGTACAAAGTACGTCCGGGACTGACCAGTTGGGGACCGATTCGCGTCGGTTACACCGACACTATTGAGAAAATGATTGAACGGCTGAACTGCGACATTGTGTATGTGGAGAACATGTCGCTGCTGCTGGATATTAAGATACTATTCTTCACCATCGGGGTTATTCTTCGCGGGAAAGGGAAGTAAGGGTTATAGGTGATAGGCTATGGGATATGACGAATCAATAAAAAAAGCGGAAGAGATTATCGCACAATTGGAATCGGCTGATGCAATCAGCATGGATGAGTACCAACGCAAGGCTGCGGAAGCGACTGCGCTGCTCAAACAATGCAAGTCCGAACTGGACGGAACGCTGTAACGCTACATTGATCCGATAGCCAGACAAACCAGTCCGGCGCATATGCCGAGCATACACAGCACTTTGCGCCATGGGTCTTGCTCTTTGAGCACCAATAAGCCATAGGCAAACCCGATGACCGCTCCGCCTCGTCGAATGGTACTCACGACTGCAATCAGAGAATCCGGATCGCGCAATGCCAACATATAGACATTGTCGGAGACTATCAAAAACAGGCTAATTAGAATGATGGCCCAAATGTTTTTGATAGATTTTTGATTTTTGATTTTTGATTTTAGATTAGCTACCAGCCACACGACAGCCATCATCACCGCTTGATAGAGCGTGTAATACACTTGCACGGCATTATGGTCGTACCGGCGCATAAGGTATTTGTCGTACAGACCGGAACAGGCTCCTATCAGAATCGCTAATGCCAAGGCTATGTAGTATTTTTTATCTACCGCCGTTTGTTTCTTAATATTCGATTTATTGCGAAACGAGAAAACAAAAATGGTTCCGATGGCGAGACAGACGCCTGTCCACTGCCATGTATTGAGTCGCTCTCCGAAGATGAGCAAGGCACCTACCAACGTCCACATCGGCCGAGTAGCCTGCATCGGGCTGACCACCGAGATCGGTAAGTGCTTAAGAGAGATATAGGCAAAAACCCAACTGCTGAGGACGATGACGGATTTGAGAATAGTGAACAGATGCGCCTTACCGTCCAATGCCGGAACATAAAAGGGTGTGCTC
This sequence comes from Paludibacteraceae bacterium, assembly GCA_017401985.1. Classification (GTDB taxonomy): domain Bacteria; phylum Bacteroidota; class Bacteroidia; order Bacteroidales; family Paludibacteraceae; genus Colicola. The sequence continues at coordinate 4,333 of JAFPNK010000056.1, forward strand.
ATCATCGTGTCGGGATACAGACAGGACAGTATAAGCGGAACTGAAAGGATAATCGCCGATATACAGACGCTGAAAGTCAACACATCCAACACCCGATTATCCCGTAGCGCCACTTTCTTGCTGATGTCATAAAAGCCAAGACACAGCGCCGATATAAAGGCCAAAATAGTCCACATAGTTCAAAAAAGCGTGCAAAATTAGTGAATTTCTTGCACATATCAAAATAATTTTGTAATTTTGCAGCCGTTTTTGAAACAAAATACAGTTAGAGAACTAAAAAACACGAATACAATGTTACAAGAAATACTTGCTATTACCGGCAAACCGGGTTTGTACAAATTAGTTAGTCGCGGCAATAACATGCTGATTGTTGAGAGTTTGGTGGACGGCAAACGTATGCCGACCTATGCTCGCGACAAGATCGTGGCGTTGAGCGATGTATCTATGTACACAGACGCGGATGATATCGCGTTGAGCGAAGTGCTGACGAGTGCCGGTAAGAAAGAAGGTCTGAAGGCTGTAGCCATGGATCCGAAGAAAGCAAGCAATGCTGAGTTACAGGCATGGTTTGATGAGGTGCTGCCCAACTGGGATCGCGACCGCGTCTATCCGTCCGATATTCGCAAACTGATACAATGGTACAACATCCTCATCAATGCCGGTATTACCGATTTCAGCATCGAAGAAGCCGCTGAAGAGGAAAAGAAATAAGTGCTCCTCAGGGAGATCATCGATAGCATAGAATCTGTAGCGCCACGGAGTGCCCAGGAGCAATGGGATAACTCGGGAATGCAGGTAGGTGACACAGGACGCGATATTCAGTCCGTCCTCTTGACCACAGACGTTACGCCGGAGGTGGTCGATGAGGCTGTTATACTCGGTTGCCAATTGATTGTCTCTCACCATCCCCTTCTTTTTCACGGTCTGAAGCAGGTATGCGGTCAAACGCCGCAGGCTTTGGTTGTGGCCAAAGCGATTAAGCACGATATCGCTATCTACAGTGCGCATACCAGTTTGGACAGTGTTCCAGGAGGCATTAACACCCGTTTAGCTGACCGCTTGGGCATTCGCGACTACCATATGCTGGTACCTGCAGAGGGGCAAAAAGAGATAGGTCTGGGCATTATCGGACGATTGCCGGAACCGATGGACTACACCGAATTTATTACGTGCGTGCGCGATACTCTTAATTGCACGTACGTGCGCTACACGCGAAGCAAGAAGGAGCAGATTCAAACAGTGGCACTATGCGGAGGAAGCGGAGCGGAGTTTATAGAGGAAGCTATCGCACAAGGCGCGGATGTCTATATCACCGCGGATTGCAAGTATCACGAGTTTCAGGATGCAGACGGACGCATCGGTCTGATTGATATTGACCACTGGATATCCGAACGTCACGCACGCGAGATATTCCGGGATATTTTATCTCCGCTCGGCATCCAATGTATCATCAGTAAAACAGATAAAACACCTATACAAGTATGGCAAGAACAAAAGAATTAACAGTAGAGGACCGCTTGAAAGTGCTCTACGAACTGCAGCAAGTTGACACGAAGATTGACAACCTGCGTACCCTGGCCGGCGAGTTGCCGCAAGAAGTGAAAGATATGGCAGACGAAGTGGAAGGTCTGAAGACCCGTCTGACCAATATCGAGAATGATATCAAAGAGTGCGAGACGCAAATTTCCGACCACCGTGTGCGTACGGAGAATGCCAATGCCTCCATCTCGCGTTACAAAGAGCAGCAGAACAGCGTTCGCAATAACCGCGAGTTTGATAACCTGAGCAAAGAGATTGAGTATCAGGAGCTGGAGATTGAAGCATCGCAACGCAAGATCAAACACTACACAGCTGAACTCGAGGCTCGTCTGGCAGATAAAGCCAAAACGACCAAGGATATCGAGGAGCGTACGGTGGATTTGAATCAAAAGCGCTCGGAGTTGGATCAGATTTTGTCAGAGACTAAAACAGAGACAGAAGCTTTGATTCTTCGTTCCAATGAACTGGAGAAGAAAATGGACGAGCGTCTGCTGACTGCGTTCAAGCGCATCCGCAAGAATGCCCGTAACGGTCTGGCTGTTGTTAAGATCGAGCGTGACTCCTGCGGTGGTTGCCACGCTAAAATCCCTGCTCAACAGCAGTTGGATATCCGCACCCGCAAGAAAATCATCGTATGCGAGTTCTGCGGTCGTATTCTGGTTGATCCGGAGATGTAATAATCACTCTTTTCGGGCGATGCGGCGGACAATCCACAGCAATACGCCCACGGCGATGAGGCTGAGAACGCCCACCCACCATGTTGTGCCGGCACCGAACGTGTCGGCATAACTTTTTCCTTCTAACGCGGTTTCTTCGAACAAATAATAGGCCATCACCACCAAACCGTTATTGGTGAAATGCATCAAGATAGGTATCCATAAACTGCCTGTCCATACGAACATGTATCCGAACATCGCTCCCATAAGCATACGAGGCACGAAACCGTAAAACTGCATATGGATAGCAGAGAAGATGAACGCCGTCACCCAAATAGCGGCATGCATTTTCCATGACCGGTTCCATTGGCTACCACCCAACAACTGCTGCAGCGTACCCCGGAAAGTCAATTCTTCACACAAGGCGGGTAAGACGGCTATCAAACCGATATTGATGAACAGTGTATCGATATGATCCGTTTTTAGAAAATCTGCCATCAGCTTCTCCGCCGCCTCTTCATAGGACTTCATCCATTGCTCCACTCCGCTCAGGCATTCCGGCAGCACGACACGGCTGTTCAGATCCGCTAACAGGTTGATTGCCGGAAGCGCAGTTAGCATGATAAGAACAGCAAGGAGAATTATTTTCCAGTCGGCACCTTTATTCAGATGCAACCAGTTCAACGGGCGGTGCCTTTCATCAAAGATCACGGCGCACAAGATTGGCGGTAGCAGCATCGCACCGGCCGTCTGCATGAACTGTCCCCACTTCATACTGACTGTCGATTGGTCAGCATCGAACAAGAACCACCATGCAAGAACAGCGGCAGAACCCAGCACTACCACCAGTAGCAACCAAAGTGCTATTTGGGCAACACGGAAGAGTATGTCAGACCATTGTTTGTTCATTTGTCGGCTTGCGCATGCACTTGGTAATTACGCCCGTACGAACGATACGTATCTTTCTCTATTTCGATAGTCGGTTCTTCGAACTTATCCAGCGGAGTGAGTTGCCACTCTATATACTTAATGCTCAATCCTCTATCCAACCATTGTTTCTCGTAATGGGTCTGCAGCGCTTTGGCATCTGTCAACAGGGCATCATTCGTTCCGTACAAATCATCCGTTTGCACGATGACGGGGTACGGATTAAGCCGCAGCATCTCTGTGGTGTAGGTATAAAGGAACGGGCTATCGGTTTTAAGATGAATCAGCCCGGACGGTTTCACTATCTGCTGATAGCGCTGCATGAACCATGTGCTGGTCAAACGCTTGGTTGCCTTTTTCATCTGCGGGTCACAGAACGTGATCCAAATCTCATCCACCTCATCTTTGGCAAAGAAAGCGGTGATGATCTCTATATTAGTGCGAAGGAAAGCCGCATTCTTCAGTCCCTCCTGTTCCGCATGCTTCGCTCCTGCCCACATACGGGCACCTTTAATATCGACGCCAATAAAATTCTTATTCGGATATTTCTGCGCAAGACCGACCGTATATTCTCCTCGTCCGCAACCTAACTCCAGTACGATGGGGTTATCATTGTGGAAAAAAGTATCCCGCCAGTGTCCCGCCATCGGATGAACATTACCGGTCGGTAACATTTCCCGTGCGCCACACTGGAACACATTGGAGAAGGTCTCCATCTCCGCAAATTTCTTGAGCTTATTTTTCCCCATTTGTACGAACTTCAAATCCTATATCCGTCACCCCGCGCAACAGGCTGTCCCGCATACCATGTTGGATAGAGACATGCACCGAACCGGTATCGGAAAAATGATAGTTCTCCTCCAGCAGCACCGGCATCTCAATGAAACCGTGATGTTTGTCTCCCAACCATTGTCCTCGGTCGTCAGCCAGATAGAACTCAATCGTATCACGCTGCGCGCCATTGTTCACAAACAGCCACATATTCTGATACGGATAGCGCTCTGTATGCCGCACATAAATGAGCATACGATAATTCACCGTTGTATCCGCGATGGTGTAATCAAACTGCGGCACTTGGTCTAACGACCATTGTTCCGTAGGAATGGAGCGAAACTCGCTATATACGATATCGGTCTTGCATGATGTCAAACAAGCCGCAGCCAGTAGCAAGATAGGAATCAGACGTTTCATTTTCTATGCGGGTGTTTTTTCTTTTTTCTATCAAATCGCGTCACATCACCGTGTCCGGTCTGATAACCTATCTCCGTAACTACGGCAGGTGCTCCTTCCAAAGAATCGGGTTTCTCGCCACGATTATTCATCGCGATAATCTCATGTGCCCGGGCAGCAGGGAGCGTAACCAAGTTAGCCGCTACATGCGGATCGGACGAATACGTCACGGTGCCGGCCAAAGGATCGGAGGAGAAGAAGTAGTAGGTTGCCTCTTTGGTCTCCAGTTCCGTGTGGCGGGACGGCAGCAGTTTGACAGCATCTTCGTACACCGGCACCTCATAGTTGAGACAACATTTGAGCTTAGCGCACATACCGGCCAGTTTCTGCGGGTTGGGCGATATATTTTGCAAGCGTGCCGCACCTGTTCCGACCGAAGAGAAATTAATCATCCATGTCGAGCAGCACAACTCACGTCCGCAGGGTCCCGTACCACCAATACGTCCTGCTTCCTGGCGTGCTCCGATCTGCTTCATCTCTACGCGAATACGGAACGTCTCGGCATAGACCTTAATGAGTTGACGGAAATCCACACGTCCATCCGCTATGTAAAAGAAGATGGCTTTGGAACCGTCACCCTGATACTCCACATCACCTATTTTCATCTCCAGTCCAAGCGATTTGGCCAGTTCACGGGCTTTGATCATCGTCTCATGTTCCCGTGCATGGGCCGCTGCTGCATGTTCCAAATCTTCCTCGGTAGCGATACGAATGACTTGACGCACCTCGTAACGAGACGTATCAATGCGGTTCTTACGCATCTGCAACTCAACCAGTTTGCCGGTCAGCACTACCTCACCCACATCGTAGCCGGGATTGGCTTCCACCACTATTTTGACTCCTTTCTCCAGTGGCAGATGGGCACTATTATGGAAATAGCCCTTGCGAGTGTTTTTGAACTGCACCTCAATCAGGTCAGTCAGTTGGGTATTCTCCGGCAGGTCAGCCAGCCAATCGCTTACGGGCAACATATGCGCCGAATTGCGTTTGGTGGCAGAAGCACATAATTCGACATGCTCCGCGCCTGTTGTATATTTTTTCATGATTTTTTGCGTTTAATAAGTACTATCATTTGTAAGCAAAGGTCGAAGAAGATCATCTTCGCATTGCCGTTTTGTTCTATTTGTCGTTCCGCCAGGTCGAGCTGGTTCATGATGGCTTCCACATTACCATCGTGAATAAACGGTGCGAATCGTACGGAGAACTCCTGTTCGGCTTCCATCTGATAATTGAGTTCCGGTTGCGCCATGTTACGGATATAGTTCTCCCGCACCTGCTGTTGCGCATATTGCAGAAAATGCTTCTGCCGCTCCCTTCCGACCTTGCTATCCGCCATATCGAGGCTCCATTGACGCAGACGCTTGAGCGATTCGTATTTTTTCTGCGGGTCGCTCAACACACCGACAGTATAGGCATCGCGGAAAAGAGCAATAAAATCACGCAATTCCTGTTGGTTAGTATCCGATTCATCAGCTTTCTTCAACGCAGCGAGATAACTACCGTTCGCGATGCGTGCTATATCATCCGCACGACGGGCATCCAGGCCCTTGTCACGCAGCGCAGCCGCCACCGTCTCTGTCTCCAGTCGCGGTACCGATATCGCCTGCACACGGGAACGAATGGTAGATAGCAATTGCTCAGGATGCTCGCTCACTAACAGGAAGACGGTTTTGTCCGACGGTTCTTCCAATATCTTCAGCAACTTGTTCGCGCAGTCAGCATTCATCTTCTCGGGTTGCCAGATGACCATCACCTTGTACCCGTTACCGTACGCTTTGAGACTGAGTTTACGAAGTATCTCCCCACTCTCTTTCTCATAAATCATACTCTGCTTGGTTTCCACGCCAAGTGCCCGATGCCAATCCTCCAAATCAAAATAATGCTGATTGAGGATGATTTCGCGCCATGGTTCAAGAAACGCATCGCAGGTGTCCCCGGCATCGGTTTTCACTATCGGGAAGACAAAATGCAAATCCGGATGCTGCAGATGCTGCATCTGCAAGCAAGTGGGGCATATACCGCAACTGTCTTCCTCCGTCCTGTTCGGACAGTTGAGGTATTGGGCATAGGCTAATGCGAGTTGCAGTTTGCCGATACCCGATATACCGGTAAATAACTGCGCATGCGGCACACGGCCTTCAAGCACAGCCCGACGGAGTTGGTTCTTCGTCTGCTCTTGTCCTATGATCTCCCGAAAGAGCATTAAATTAGATTTCTACTTTCAGTTCTTTACGGAGCGCGTTAACCATTTCTGCATACTCAGCATCGGTCAGATAAACCTTACCGGGATTCATCTGGAAAGTACCTCCGTAATCGGGACCGTCCACATACTTGGGAGCCAAGTGAAAATGCAGGTGGCTGAGTTTGTCGGAATAAGCGCCGTAGTTGATTTTTTCCGGTTTGAACAACTTCTGCATAGCGCGCGTAACGTCTGCCACATCGGCCATGAACAGATTACGCTGCTCATCAGACAACTCGTTCAGATCGTTGACATGCTCGTCATATGCCACCAAACAGCGACCGTGATAGGTCTGCTCTTTGAATACAAAAGCACGCGAGACGCGCAGGTGCGCAATCTCAATCATCAGGTTATGAAGCGTCTCGTTGTTTTGACAATAGAGACAATCTTTCGGATTAGAATACATGATATGATTTCAAATTTTCAAATTTTCTTGCCATTAATTACCGCAGCGCGAACGGCTTCAATAGCTTCATTGGCATCCGCAAACTGCTTCAAATCAATCGGTTGGCCTATGTGCATATGCACGGGATGACGATGAACGAACGGTTTGCCTTTAGGCAGCACCTCAAAACACCCGTCGAGCGAGAGCGGAATAACCGGCAGGCCGAGTTCCCATGCAATCTGGAATGCGCCGCGTTTGAAGCGCCCCACCTCACCATTCTTGGAGCGGGTTCCTTCCGGGAAAATAACGGTACACACACCGTTTACCAGTTGTTTGCCCACTTCTTTCAAACTCTCCATGGCTGCTTTGGCGTTACGACGGTCCACGAAGATGTGTCCGGCAGCCTTGCACCCCAGCCCCACGAACGGCACGTGACGCAACTCGGCTTTCATCAGCCATTTGAAGATAACCGGCAGCCAACCGTACACCAACCATACATCGAACATCGATTGATGGTTCGCCACAAACACATAACTCTGTCCGGGCTGAATATGCTCCTGTCCATCTACGGAAACAGGAAGAAACATCAACCAAAAGAACGAGCAGGACCAGAACTGCTGTACCTTGTGCACAAACTCCGCGTTACGCCAAGGGAAGGTGCATATGGTGAATGACGCTGTAAAAATCGTCAAAAAACACAATATCGGCCAAGCGATCAAGTACTGATACAGCCAATAGAAGGGTCTAAGAATATATTTCATTTTAGTCTTTATCGTATTTTTGCATAAATCCACGATACAATGCGCATATGCGTCGGATCTCCTCCCATGTATCGTCGTTCAGCTTGGTACCCACCACTTCGACAACTCGTCCGGCCGCGATGGTACCGATCTCAGCACACCGGCGAATATCGAATCCATCGCTGAGCGCATGGAGGAATCCTCCTGCAAAATAGTCACCTGCACCGGTTGAATCGGTACACGAAGTGGTGATGGCGCCTATGTGATGGCGCTTACTGCCCTGCTGGACATACGATCCGTTCTTCCCCACTTTCACTACCGCTATATCACATTGCTCGGCTATCATCTGTACGGACTCTTCGGGATTAAGGTGCGTATATGCGAAGGACTCATCCTCGTTGGCAAACACGATGTCCACGTACTGTTTCACCAGATCTTTGAGGAACGCATGGTTCTCATTGATCACATTGTAGGAAGCCAGATCGAGCGACACCATACAACCCGCCTCCTTGGCCAAACGGATAGATTTCTCCAGCAGTTCGTGGTTCTGAACGAGGTAACCCTCAATATGGAAAATGTCGTAACCGTTGAAAGCATCCTTGGAGATGTCATCGGCGCACAGTTCAGCTGCCGCTCCAAGGTACGTAGCAAACGTACGTTCGCCGTCCGGCGTTACCAACACAATGGAGAAACCCGACATGGAGGTTTGCGAGAGAAGCAAGATAGGCTTAACACCGTTCTTGATCATGTCCTCGCGGTAGAAATCGCCCACCTCATCGTTACCGATCTTACCGATGAATGCGGCCTTACCACCTAATGAAGCAATACAGTTGATGGTATTGGAAGCAGAACCACCGGCTACCATGCGCCTCCTAACCGACAGGAATCGATACTGAATTTGCTCCGCTTGAACTTTCGAAATGAGGTTCATGCTGCCTTTGGGGAACCCGAGTTCGCGCAAATCATCCTCACTTACCTGGAGCAGAATATCCGTCAACGCGTTACCTAATCCTAAAATTTTCTTCATTTTTTCTTATTTTTGACCAAAAATTGGGTTGATTTTCAAAAAAGTAACATGAAAATGCATTTTTTTGCCAAAAAATTTGGCTATATCAAAAAAAAGCAGTACTTTTGCACCCGCTTTCGCAAAAACGAGGGCATCACACATGCTTCCTTAGCTCAGTCGGTTAGAGCATCTGACTGTTAATCAGGGGGTCCTAGGTTCAAGTCCTAGAGGGAGCGCAAGAGCATCTACGGAAGTAGGTGCTTTTGTTTTACCGGAACCGGTTTCATAAACAGACATTCACCCAAAGACCATCTGCGCTACGCGCATTTCACAAATTCGCTGCAAATTTACTAATATTTTTCCACATATGCAAATTTAGGCACATTTTTTTGCAAAAACACATTTATATTTGCAGGTATCAAAAATTATTACTACCTTTGCAGGCAGTTTTAAGGATTTAATGGTAATCATATGAAATACGTTATTATGTTTCACATCGCGGTTCTTCCCGCAGTTCTTCTGGGACTATACGTATGGTACATTGATCCGAAAAAAGAACCGTTCAAACAGTTAGCGAAAGCTGTTCTATGGGGTATGGCCGTATGTCTTCCGGTCGCGTTCATCGAATACGGTATCAGTTGGTTGCTCTTCCGAGGCGGCGAACCTTCTTCTGTTCTCGGTACGACAGCGAATGCGTTTTTGGTAGCGGCGATACCCGAAGAACTGGTCAAACTGCTGGCGTTATGGCTGGCGTTACGTAAGAATCCCTATTTTGACGAACATTACGACGGCGTGGTGTACGCCGTGTGCGTAGGTTTGGGTTTTGCCGTGGTAGAGAATATTATGTATGTTTTCGGAAGCGATGCCTGGTTAGGAGTAGGAATAGCCCGCGCGTTGCTGTCTGTTCCCGGCCACTATGCGTTTGCCGTCATGATGGGTTTCTACTATTCGCTTTACCACTTTGTGGACCGGTCCAAACTGACGGCGGTATGCATCGTGTTAGTGCCGGTTATAGCACACGGCATCTACGATGCCATCGTGATGAGTTTCCATGTCATTCATCCGGCTATTGCCGTGCTGGGTTTTGCCATTCTGATCTATTTCTGCATCAAAATGCAACATGTGGCCATTACCAAAATAAGGGCCTTGATTGAGAAAGATAAAAAGGCAGAGAGGAACGAAGAACCGCCGGTTATGTAAGTGTATTCGGTTCGTAGTTCCGCCATTTTTGAATTAGCGCCGTCATATCCTCCGGCCATTGGCTATCGAAGAACATGCGTTCGCCTGTGCGCGGATGCGTGAATCCTAATGTACGCGCGTGTAACACCTGACGCGGGCAAAGCGCGAAACAATTCTCGATGAATTGGCGATATTTCTGTGTGCGTAAGCCTTTGAGAATCTCACATCCTCCGTATTTGTCATCGCAGAAAAGCGGATGACCGATGTGCTTCATATGCACGCGTATCTGATGCGTACGACCGGTCTCCAGTTTGCATTCCACCAAGGTCACATACGGGAACTGCTCCAGCACGCGCCAATGGGTGACAGCCTCTTTGGCTTGCGGGCAATCCTCCAAATCCCACACACGATAAATAGTGCGGTCTCGGTTATCGCGCGCCAAAGCACCTTCGATTGTACCGCTCATCTCTTTGAACGTACCCCAAACGAGGGCGTTATACGTGCGCTCGGTCGTATGGTCGAAGAACTGCTTGGCCAGATGTGCTTTGGCTTCGGGTGTTTTGGCGATCAGCAGCAGCCCCGATGTATCTTTGTCTATACGGTGCACCAGACCAATCGACGGATCGTTCATGTCCAGTTTTTCTCCGAAATGATACGCCAGAGCATTAAGCAAGGTGTGCTCATAGTTACCGTGTCCGGGATGAACGACCAGTCCGGCCGGTTTGTTGACGACCAGCAGATCGTCATCTTCATACACGATATTGAGCGGAATGTTCTCCGGCGTGATGGTATAATCATGCGGTTCGTGGTCCAGTAGAAC
>JAFPNK010000057.1 GCA_017401985.1 Paludibacteraceae bacterium
ATAATATAGTAAAAAGAGGCTCAGAAATGGTATTTTGGGGCAAAATTGCGCAAATTATCTCCCAGAAATCTCCCCGTTACCACCCCGTTATCACCCTGTAATCACCCCCTTTTTGGTCGTTTTGGAGTTGTGGTGGTTGAATATCCGGTGCGAGGAGGAACTGGCGGCAAAGATGCCACCAAAGGGGAAATCGCATAAAAAAACGCACGCACATTTGCATATTCCAAATATTTGTTGTAACTTTGCAGTCGAATTTAAATTAGCGTATTGTGGCCTTATGACAATTGCTGTATTTGGAAATGCGATGAAGTCTGACACCTTAGTGGCGGTGCGACATATATTGCAATTTATGAAAGAGAAGGGCGTTCATGTGTTGCTATCACAGGAATTACGCCAGGAATTGGATTTGCGTGAGTATCCGGTTTTTGATGACGGTTTCATTAACGGAGACACGGCCAAGCCGTTGAATGAGGGTCCGATTGATTTCGCCTTGTCGGTTGGTGGAGATGGTACGTTCCTTACCAGTTCCGCTGCCATCGGACAGAAGAACATTCCTATTTTGGGTATTAACTGCGGCCATCTGGGTTTTCTGGCAGAAGTGCAGACCGAACAGATGGATGATATCATGCAGAAACTGGTGGATGGCGAGTACACGATTGAGCAACGCAGTCTGCTGCATCTCACGGTGTTAGACAAAGAGGGCAATAAGCGCGACGGGTTGATTCTCGCGCCGAATGCGCTGAACGAGATCGCCATTCTCAAAGAGGGTTTGAGTAGTATGCTGCAGATCGAGTTGAAGGTAAACGGTGAGTACCTGCACACGTATAACTCGGACGGTTTGGTTATTGCCACTCCGACGGGCAGCACGGCGTATAACCTGTCTATCGGTGGCCCGCTGATGGCGCCGCAGAGTCGTGGCATCATTCTGACGCCGATTGCGCCGCATAGCCTAACGGTGAAGCCGCTGGTAGTGCCGGACGACTGGAAATTTGACATTCGTGTCAGCAGCCGTTACGATGCGTTTATGGTGTCGGTAGATGGCCGTAGTCAGAGTTTGAGTACGGACATGAACCTGCATATTGAGCGCGCATCGTATACCGTCAAAGTGGTGCAGATAGGCGACAACAGTTTCTTGAAGAGTTTAAGGACCAAGTTAAATTGGGGTAAGTAGCTCGCATGATACTCATCAAAACCGTACTGCCCCGTACTGCGGCTCCGCGTCCCCAACACGCTCCGCACGCTTTTGATTGAGTACATGTTCGCTTAAAGAAAAAGTTTATAGAATATGGTATTAGATTTTATCACATGGGACGTGAGTCCGTATATTTTTGGTGACAGCGGCGTTCGCTGGTACGGTTTGCTGTGGGCGATCGGGTTGTACGTGTGCTGGAAGATCAACGAGCAGATGTACAAGAAGGAGAATTGTCCTGCCGAGTGGCCGGATCTGCTTTTCTTTTGGATGGCCGCGGGTGTGATTATCGGTGCGCGTCTGGGACACTGCTGGTTCTACGAGTGGCATCATACCAACGACCCGATTCAGATCTTCGGTTGGACATTCAATTATCGTAACCCGTACATCGAGCACCCGCTTCGGCTTATTAAGATCTGGGAAGGCGGTTTGAGCAGTCACGGAGGTGCGATCGGTTTGATCATCGCAGCAATCTTGCTTAACAAATACAAATACAGCAAGTACCCGCAGTTCGGCACCAGTTGGTTGTGGATCTTGGACCGTTTGTGTATCGGTGTGTGCATCACGGGCGCGCTGATTCGTTTGGGTAACCTGATGAACAGCGAGATTTACGGCGACCCGACTACGTTGCCGTGGGGCTTCATCTTCGTGAACGATCCTTATGCGCCGAAAGATGCCCTTACCGGGCAGGTATTAGCCTGCCATCCGACGCAGATATATGAGATCTTGTATTGTCTGGTGGCCTTTGCTATCACGTACCCGATGTATAAGTTCACGCAGGCGCGTCGTCGCGAAGGACTGCTGTTGGGCGTGTTCCTGGAGGTGGTATTCTTCACCCGTTTCTGCCTGGAGTTCATTAAGTTAGACCAAGAGGCGTTTGAAGCGGGACACTTGTTCAATATGGGACAGTTGCTCAGTATTCCGTTCATTGCGTTAGGTATATACCTTATTATACGCGCATATAGGCGACCGCTCAGTCCGGTGGTGGAGAAGCAACCGGAATCGTTGGACCCCAAATACCGGAAGACAAATGACAAAAAGTGATTTACGAATCGTTTATTTAGGAACGCCGGAGTTCGCAGTCGCCAGTCTGAAGGCGCTGGTAGAAGGCGGATATAACGTGGTTGCGGTGGTAACTATGCCGGATAAGCAGGCAGGTCGCGGGCACCAGATGCAATTCTCGGACGTGAAGAAATATGCGTTGGAGGTTGGGTTGCCGGTGCTGCAGCCTGAGAAATTAAAGGACGAAGCGTTCGTAGAGGAGTTACGTAGTTACCACGCTGATTTGCAGATCGTGGTGGCATTTAGGATGCTGCCGGAGGTGGTCTGGGCGATGCCTCGGTTGGGTACGTTCAACCTGCATGCCTCGCTGCTGCCGCAGTACAGGGGTGCTGCGCCGATTAACTGGGCCGTGATGAACGGAGATAAAGAGACCGGTGCGACCACGTTCATGCTGAAGCATGAGATAGATACGGGTAATATGATTTTGCAGGAGCGGATACCTATCGGAGAAGACGAGAACGTGGGTTCGGTACACGACCGATTGATGGCCATGGGAACGGGACTGGTGACACGCACGGTGGATCTGATTATCGAGTGTGAGAATAAAGGAATCGAAGTGCCGACTACGCCACAACCGGAGATTAATGAACTGCGTCCGGCACCGAAGATCTTCAAGGAGGACTGCGAGATTAAGTTCTCGGAGAAGACAGCCGAAGAGGTACATAACTTCGTGCGCGGACTGAGTCCCTACCCTGCTGCGTGGGCGAATCTCGAGATTAACGGACAAGCGTTTGAGAACGTGAAGATATATTCGGTCGAGATCACGAGACCACGTGATCCCGAGACCACAAAAGGGGAAATCATTGTGCCGTGTAAAGAAGGTGCTGTACGCATTCTCGAGTTGCAAGTACCGGGTAAGAAACGAATGGACGCACGCTCATTCCTGAATGGACTACATTAAGCTCATAGATAAGTACTACGGCGATTATCCGGAGTTGCGGCATGTACTGGTGACACATAGTCGTCAGGTGGCAGACCGTGCGCTGAAGATAGTCGATGCCCACCCCGAATGGGAAGCACAAGGCCTCGTCGATCGGCAGTTCATTGAAGAGGCGGCGATGCTGCACGATGTTGGGATTATCTTCTGCGATGCGCCGAAAATCTACTGCACCGGGCCGCACAAGTATATTGAGCACGGTTATCTTGGTGCGGAGTTATTGCGTTCGGAAGGCTTGCCCAAGCATGCGTTAGTGGCCGAGCGTCACACCGGAACGGGCATTACGATTGAGCAGGTAGAACGGGAGGAATTGCCGATCCCTGAACGCGATTACTGTCCGCAGAGTCTGGAAGAGAAGATCATCTGCTACGCGGATAAGTTCTACAGCAAAAGTCACCTTGGTGAAGAGGTGGATATCAGCAAAATCAAGTATAATATCTGGAAATACGGCCACGCAGCATTTGTGCGTTGGCAGGAGTTAGTGGATCTCTGTGGCGAGAACCTCTAATTGCTAAACGTTTACCTGAATTTATGCGCAAAACCGATGGATAGCAGTTCACGGAACTGTATTTTGGCGTGCGTATCGCCGGTCATGATGACAGAACTATCGTACCGAGGATGAAGCATCAAGCGTGCGGACATGAAGCGGTTGATGATAAAATCGCAATTCACCTCCAGATCCAGTTCCACGTGCCGGTAGTTGGTGTACATGTAGAACTTCGATTCGATTGCCACCTCTCGCACGGGTTTCCACAGATATTCGACACGGAGGGAAGAACCGATATTATGTTGGGTCTGCGTTCCGAGTTCCAAGCCGTAATCAGTCACGCTCACCCGCGCGGTGTCCATGATATGAATGACCTTATAGGACAGCGGAGAGAACGAGATGGAGAGGTTCTTAACCGGCTTGTAATCAAGACCGAAGCCTACGTTGAAACGCAAAGGCGAGAAAGGCGCGGACTTGAGATCCATCGAATTGGATTTGTAGGTCGGTAACAGGCGTGTTTCCAGTTCCGCCGACAAAGAGGTGTACAATTTGGGAACGATGCGATAATTGGCTTTGGAGTAGAGTCGCAGCAGGTCATCGGTTGTGTTCACCTTATGCAGGCTATCTGCCGAAACGGTCGAACCGCCTATTCGCCATTCGCCGGTGTTCTCCCACGTGAAGCGCTCCGTGATATAATTGATTTGTCCTTTGGCGATGCCGAGTCCGGCGAAGGAGGACGATCCGCCTTGATACCAGTTACTGGTTACGTAGTTCTGCGTTACCTGCAGCATCAGCGTGGCTTCTTTGCGCCAAGGTGTTTTCATTTCCCGGATGGCACGCAACACGTCTCTGCGGTCTTCCTCCGCATCCTTAATCCACGATTTCTCTATCTCTACAGCAGGTATCTCTGCGGCGATCTGCTCCATGACCTGCGCTTCATTCGCAGCGCGAAGCGAATCCAGATACGATATTTCGCGGGCAATCGAATCCATACGTTGTATATCCGCGTAAGTCAGGGTGTCTATGGTGTCGTTGGCATGCAGTTCAGCGCTCTGCGCGGCCACCAAGTCGAGTAAGAGCAGATCGACGTCCGAGGTGGTCTGCATGTCCTGCAACTTGAACGTGTCGGGATAGAGTCGGACACTATCCGTTTGTGCCGCCAGACTGGTGGCGGCACAAAGGAGAATCGATATTAGAATATATCGATATTTCGATATTTTGAATTGATTAGACACCGGCGGCGCTCATTCGACCGTGGCATTGTTTATATTTCTTACCACTTCCGCAGGGACACGGGTCGTTCGGACGCGGTTTCTTATCCGCGTGTATCGGTTCAGGCCGTGCGTTCTCGCGTGTGTCTCGTCCTGCAGCCGCAGCCGCTCCGGACGCTTGTGCAGCCTGTTGCACCGCATCTTTCTGCGTACGATAACGACTATAATCCATACGGCGTTGCTGCTGTGCTTGTTGCACGCGATCGGGTTCTTGCTGATGGATCTGTCCACGAAGGAGGATCGCGATAGCACGACGATTGAGCGTGTCTAACATTCCCTCAAAGATATGTGCGGACTCCAGTTTGTAGATCAACAGCGGGTCTTTCTGCTCATACGAAGCGTTCTGAACCGACTGTTTGAGGTCATCCAATTGACGAAGGTGCTCTTTCCACTCATCGTCGATGACGTAGAGCAACATACGTTTCTCAAACTCTTTGACTACCTCTTTGCAATGCGTCTCAGCCGCCGCTTTGAGGTTAACGGCAATGTTATACACGCGCTTGCTGTCAGTAATCGGAATGAGGATATTCTCGTACATCTGACCCTTGGTCTCATACACTTGTTGGATGACCGGATCAGCGACTTGCATCAACTTGTCCATACGACGTTTGAAGCTGTCGAGTGCCGCTTGAGTCAGCTGCTCACTCAGTTCAGCACGTTTGCCGCGGCTGAACTCCTCTTCGTCGAACGGCAATTCGATAGCGAAGGTCTGCATCACCTCATATTTGAGTGCCTCATAGTCATTGTCCTGACGCGCCTCGAGGAAGATGGTCTCCGCCGTTTCTTTAATCATGTTCGTTATATCCACGCCGATACGTTCGCCCATGAGTGCGTGACGACGCTTTGCGTAAATGAGGTTACGCTGCTGGTTCATGACATCATCGTACTCGATAAGGCGCTTACGGATACCGAAGTTATTCTCTTCCACTTTCTTCTGCGCGCGTTCGATGGAGTTGGAGATCATCGAGTGCTCGATCATCTCGCCTTCTTCGAATCCCATACGGTCCATCACACCGGCTATACGTTCGGAACCGAACATACGCATCAGGTCATCTTCGAGCGATACGTAGAACACGGAACTACCCGGGTCACCTTGACGGCCGGCACGACCACGTAACTGACGATCCACACGACGCGACTCGTGACGCTCGGTACCGATGATAGCCAGACCGCCGGCTTCTTTCACCTCGGGCGTCAACTTGATATCCGTACCACGACCGGCCATGTTGGTGGCGATAGTAACCACGCCGGAGCGACCGGCCTCAGCAACGACCTGCGCCTCCTGTTGGTGCAACTTGGCGTTGAGCACGTTGTGCTTGATATTACGCAAGCGAAGCATCTTACTGAGCAATTCGGATATCTCGACGCTCGTCGTTCCGACAAGCACCGGACGGCCTTGGTTCACCATAGAAACGATTTCCTCAATGACGGCATTGTATTTCTCGCGTTTGGTACGATAAATACGGTCGTTCATATCGTTTCGGGCAATCGGTTTATTGGTCGGAATGACGACGACGTCCAGTTTATAGATGTTCCAGAACTCACCCGCTTCGGTCTCGGCCGTACCGGTCATACCGGCGAGTTTGTTGTACATACGGAAATAGTTCTGCAGGGTGATGGTGGCGAAGGTCTGTGTCGCACCTTCAACCTTCACGTTCTCCTTCGCCTCCACTGCCTGATGCAGACCATCGGACCAACGGCGACCCTCCATCACACGACCGGTCTGCTCGTCCACAATCTTCACCTCACCGTTATCGATGATATAATCGACATCTTTCTCGAAGAGCGTGTAGGCTTTGAGCAACTGATGCACGGTGTGTACACGTTCGGACTTAACGCTGTAGTTGGTGAGTATGTCATCTTTCTTCTGCTGTTTCTGCTCGGGAGTAAGACCTGTCTCGTTCTCGAGGTCTGCCATTTCGGAGCCGACATCCGGGAGCACGAAGAAATGCGGGTCATCGGTGGTGCCGGTGAGGGCATCAATACCTTTATCGGTCAACTCGATGGACTTGTTCTTCTCGTCAATGACAAAGTAGAGTTCATCGGTAGCGATATGCATATTCTTCTCGTTCTCCTGCAAGTAGAACTCTTCCGTCTTCTGCAGACGCACCTTCACGCCCGGCTCGGAGAGGTACTTGATGAGTGCTTTGGACTTCGGCAGACCTTTGAAGGCGCGGAAGAGTGCCAATTCGCCGGCCTCTTTCTCTTTGGGATCGTTAGAGCCCATTTTCTTCTTCGCCTCAACGAGCAGGTTCGTTGTCAGGGTTGTCTGCTGACGCACGAGGGCTGCTACACGGTCTTTGTACTCATCGAACATCTGGTCTTCCCCTTTGGGAACAGGACCGGAGATGATCAACGGGGTACGGGCGTCATCGATCAAGACGGAGTCGACCTCATCGACGATAGCGTAGTTATGTCCGCGCTGCACGAGGTCCATCGGACTGGTGGCCATGTTATCACGCAGGTAATCGAAACCGAACTCGTTGTTGGTTCCGAAGGTGATATCACACGCGTACGCTTTGCGGCGCTCGTCAGAGTTAGGACGGTATTTATCGATACAATCGACTGTCAAACCAAGGAACATATACAGCGGACCGTTCCACTCGGAGTCACGCTTGGCAAGGTAATCATTGACCGTCACCACGTGCACACCTTCGTGGGTCAATGCGTTGAGGTACACCGGAAGGGTAGCCACAAGGGTCTTACCTTCACCAGTCGCCATTTCGGCAATCTTACCTTGGTGCAGTACAACGCCACCGAAGAGCTGTACGTCATAGTGGATCATGTCCCAGGTGATCTCGTTACCTCCGGCCATCCAGTGGTTCTTATAAACAGCTTTAGCCAGATTATCTCCACCGATCACTTCGACAAAGTCGAAACGCGGGTCAGCGGCAAGGTCTTTATCCATTTGGGTAGCAGTCACCTCGACCGTCTCCGACTGCGCAAAACGGCGCGCTGCGGACTTCACGATGGCGTATGCCTCCGGCAGGATCTCCGTTAATTTCTTATCGTATATCTCCTTGATTTCTTTCTCGAGTTTATCCACCTCGTTATAGATCTTCTCGCGCTTGTCAATAGGCGTTTCCTCGATGGACGCTTTGAGTTCGGCGATGCGGTCTTTCTGCGGTTTAACGGCAGCCTGAAGCAAGTCCATGAGGGCGTACGAACGGGCACGCAAATCATCATTGGACAGCGCGTCAATCTGGGTGTACTCTGCCTTAATCTGGTCTACTATCGGCTGAATGGCACGCATATCTTTCTGCGCTTTGTTGCCGAATAGTTTGGTAATAATTCCTAAAAAATTCATCTATTTATTTACAATTTAATCATTTACCATTTGTTCATTTTTGTGCTTTGCACACAAAATGCGGTGCAAAGGTACTACTTTTTTTTCATATATGCAAGTACAAAATGCATACCAACGTGTTTTTTATGCCAAAATGGCAGTTTTGCGCGCGCTCGCTTGCGTATGTCAATACTTTTTTGTACTTTTGCACGTCGAATTATGTGAATTTATTGAACTTATGAAAAATATTGCTTTTATCATCAACCCTGTTTCGGGTTCGAAGGAGACACAGAGTGCGAAGCGGAAACTGCCGAAGTTAATCATGCAGACGCTGGACGCAGAGCAGTGGTTACCGAACATCATCTTCACTGAGTACGCGGGTCATGCGACCGAATTGGCGCACCAGTACGCGCGCATGGGATTTGATGCGGTAGTGGCCGTAGGCGGTGACGGTACAGTGAATGAGGTTGCTCGCGGTCTGAAGGACACGAAGACGGCTATGGGTATTCTGCCGATGGGTAGCGGAAACGGTTTTGCGCGTCATCTGAATATCCCGATGCGTGTGAACAAAGCGCTGGAGATGATCAATCACTCGGAGCCGATTAGCGTCGATTACGGTCTGGCGAACGGCAAGGTGTTCGTAAGCACCTGCGGAACCGGTTTTGATGCGCTGATTGCCAATCAATTTGCCGGCAGCAACAAACGCGGGTTCGCTACGTACCTACAGGACGTGATCAAAGATATCTTCTCTTACACGCCGCAGAACTACCACCTGATCGGTGACGGTTTTGATGTGACGCATAAGGCGTTTCTGATTACGTTTGCGAATGCGAACCAGTGGGGCAATGATGCGATGATTGCGCCTAAGGCCAGCATTCAGGACGGTAAGATGGATATTATGATGATGTCCAGCCATGCCTTGCTCGGCAGCGCCGGTCTGGCATTACGTCTGTTCGCAGGCAGCATTGACGACAGCCATTTTATGAATACGATTCGCGCGAAGGAAGTGACGCTCGAACGCGAAGAACCGGCACCGTTCCATTTGGATGGCGATCCGGTGGTGATGGAGAAAGATATTCACATTAAGATTGTTCCCGACGGGCTGCGAGTGCTCGTAGAGAAACGATTCTAACTAGACGACTAGACAACTGGATAATTATGGAACTGAAGATCATCAATAAGAGTTCGAATCCGCTGCCGAAGTACGAGAGTGCACAGGCGGCAGGAATGGATATACGGTGTAACATCACCGAAGCTATCACGCTTCAACCGATGGAGCGGAAGTTGATTCCGACGGGTTTGTTCATTGAACTGCCGGCCGGTTACGAAGCGCAGATTCGTCCGCGCAGCGGACTGGCTCTCAAACGCGGTCTGACGGTATTGAACACCCCGGGTACTATCGATGCCGATTATCGCGGCGAGGTTGGCGTGATTCTCATCAACCTGAGCGGTGAACCGCAGACGATTGAACCGGGTGAGCGTATCTGCCAAATGGTGATTGCGCGTCATGAGACACCGGAGGTTGTGGAAGTGAATGAACTGAGCGACACCGAACGCGGTGCCGGAGGCTTCGGACACAGTGGTCGTAAGTAAAGGTTATAGGTGAAAGGTTATAGGTGAGAGGTTATAGGCACATATTAGTCGTTGTTCTTGGTTCCTTGTTCTTGGTTCCGGCATGGGCCAAGAAACCGGTGGCGCATACGCCGGTTCTTACGGTGGAGCAGGAGCAACAATTCACCTACTACTGGTACGCCGCCAAGCAGGCCATTGAGGAGGAGCGTTACGCGGATGCGTATGCGTTGCTCGAGTTCTGTCGGCTCATCAACCCGAACGATGCGCAGACGACGGCTTTCTTAGGCGTGTTGTACAACGGCATGGGCCAGAAAGCACGGGCGCGGCAGACCTACCGGCGTGCTTTCGAACTGGCGCCAGGCGATCAGTGGTTCCGATACAGCGATGTACTCTTTAAGTCCGGTACCAAAGAGGATCGAAAAGAAGCCATCCGCGTTTGCGAGACGGCATTCAAACAGCAGAAAGAGTCCGTGAAGAACCACAAGCGGGATCAGGTGGAGAACGATTTGTTGGAAATGTTGCGCAAGGCCTATATGGAGGACGGGCAATGGAAGAAAGCGCTCGCCATACAAGACGAGATAGACCGCATCACGGGCTTTGACGATTACAGTGCTTATTACCGTTATCGCATCTATGTGCGTTGGGGTAAAACGAAAAAAGCCATTGAGGTGATTGACCGATATATCGAGCAGGACCCGACGGATGTACGTTTCTTGAAGTTCCGCATTGAACTGCTGGAATATACCAAAGCGCCGAAGGAGGACATCTATCGCATGTACGACCGCGTGCTGGAGGTGGAACCGTACAACTTGGAAATTCTCAATTCGTATGCCTATATGATTGCTACGCAGGGCGGAGACCTTAAGAAAGCGGAGCGAATGAGTGCTATTACGATTCGGGAAGAACCCAACAGCCCCTATTACCTGGACACCTACGGATGGATACTGCACCTGCAGAACCAGGACGATTTGGCGCTCTTCTATCTCAAACGCGCGCTGTGGAACGCCACGGAAGAAACGGTTCGGGCGGAGATAGAGAAACACATGAGACAGATATCCAAGTGATTGAAGATTGAAGAATGAAGAATAGAAGATATATTGTATTGTTTTTGGCAGCGCTGCTGATGGTAGGTTGCGGTACCAAGAAGAAGATTCAACCCACGCCGACCGAACCGGTTGCGCCGGCTTGGCATACCTGTGTGGTGCAGGGCGCTCATGCGACCGTCAGCAGAGGCAACGACCGGTTGTCTGCCACCGTGAACATGCAGACCGTACGCGACTCAATGATCATCATCAGCGTGATGCCGATGCTCGGAATAGAGATGCTGCGTCTGGAGGCCACCCCGCAACAGATGATTGCCATTGACAAGATACACGGTCAATATGCCGTCACCACCTTCGAGCAACTCAATCGTCAGTTAACGCCGCAGCTGACCTGGCAGATCTTACAGCAGATCAGCACGGCCGAATTGCCAACCGGCCCCAACAGAGCACGCCTGCAATACACGCTCGGCAAAGAGACCATTGATATTATCATCGATTATACCACGCCGCAGACCGATGTGCCGGTTCGAATGACCCAACAACGTTTGGACCGCTACACGAAGGTGGACATCAGTAAGTGGCTGTGAATAGTGAATAGTGAATAATGAATATTTTTAGATACATCGTATTAAGTTTGGCTGTCGCCTTCTCGGTAAGCCTTAGTGCGGAGACGGTGAAGGAGCTGCAGGCCAGGCAGAAGAAACTGCAGGAAGAGATAGAGCAGACCAATAAGATGCTCGGTCAAACCAAGCGTGACGAGACCGCCACGCTCAATAAGTTGCAACTCATTGAACGCAATATTCGTAACCAGAAAGAACTGATTCGAATGCTGGACAGCGAGATTACCGCCCTCGATTACGAGATGACGATGCTCGGTGGCAAACGTGACTCGCTGCAGGTGGTGCTGGAGCAGCATAAAGAGGAGTATGCGGAAATGATTCGTCACAGTCATTACACCCGCATGCAGCAGTCCCCTCTGTTGTTCCTGCTCAGCAGTGACAGTTTTCAACAACTGGCGCGTCGGGCGCGGTACCTGCAGGAGGTCGCGCATTTCCGTCAGGAGCAGGTTCGGCGTATCGAGAGCACGCAGGCGGAGATAGACATACAGAACGAACTGCTGCAAGCCAGCAAACGGGACAAAGAGAAAGCACTCATTACGCGTCAGCGGGAACAGGAGAAGCTCAAACGGGACGAACGCAAACAGCAGGCCATGCTCAATCAGCTTAAGACCAAAGAGAAAGACCTGACCAAGAAACTGAAGCAGCAGCAGAAGAAAGTGGCGGAGCTGAACAAAAAGATTGATGACATGATTCGCAAGCAGGCGAATGCGAATGCATCCCTCACCAAAGAGCAGCAACTCATTGCCGGCGGATTCGAAGCCAATAAAGGCCGATTGCCTTGGCCGGTTGAGAAAGGTGTGATCAGCGGACACTTCGGCAGACAGCAGCACCCGATATACGCCCAAGTGACGATTGACAACAAGGGTATCTACCTGCAAACGGTAGCCGGAGCCAAAGCCCGCGCCGTGTACAAAGGAGAGGTGACCAGCTGTTTCATGATTGCCAACACCTACGCCGTCATCATTCAGCACGGTAACTACCGCACCGTCTATTCTAACCTCAGCAAGCTGAACGTCAAACAAGGCGACCAAGTGGATACCAAACAGGTGATTGGTACCATCTTCACAGACCCCGAACAAGACCAAAAAACGGAATTATACTTCCAGATTTACAAAGATAGAAACATTTTAAATCCTGAATTATGGATAGCAAAGTAAAGGTGAAAGGTGAAAGGTTAAAGGTGAAAGGAATCGCAATACTTGCGATTATACTCGTGTGCTTTGCCGGTTGCAAAGAGAACAAATGGGCGGATTGGAAAGTACAGAACGAAGTATGGCTGCAGAACAATGCGCAGCAGGACGGCGTGGTGGTGACCTCCAGCGGATTGCAGTACAAGGTGATTGCTGACCCGGGCAAGGACTTCGGCGAACCTTACCCTAACACGACCAGCACCATTCTGTGCGATTATACGGTTGAACTGATTAACGGATACGTGGTGGAGAGTAACAATAACGTCTCCATTTCGCTCAGTTCCACTATTCCCGGCTTTGCCGAAGGTTGCCACAAAGTGCATGTACACGGGGACGTAGAACTCTATATTCCCGCCTACCTGGGTTACGATTACTCCAAGCACGAGAGCGGTGAGTACAATGCGGCCGAAGGTTACGGTACCGAAGGTACCACCGGTTATATACCACCCTATTCTACCCTCATTTACAAAGTGCATATATGCGGAATCTCCAATTAAGTTGGTTCGCTTGTGTGCTGTGTGCGTTGTTGGGACTGAGCGCTTGTGAAGGCTCGTCGTTCCGGAACAGCGTACCGGCGTACCCCGTGCGCGTGGTGGTGGACACACGCTCCGGGGCGTTTGTGCATTTTCAACCCACTAATCTTAATGCGAACGTGGTGGTTAACCGCAACGGGTATTTTCTGAACGGAGAGTACGTGCTGCCCTTAGGTGCGACCGACATGTACGGTTACGGAGGCGTGGTGCTCTTCGTCAGTCTGTACGGTTACGATGCCTACGATCTGGCGTGCCCGTACTGCGCGTTACACGGACAGAAACAGTCCTGTACCATCGACGGTTTCTATGCCGAATGTGACAAGTGCGGTGAGAAATACGACCTGGGCTCCGGTTACGCACTGCCTACACAAGGCCTCAGCCACGAAGCGCTACGAAGACTGAACATCATCAATTCCGACGGCAAACTAACCGTCACGCAACAATAATGATTACAAAAGACGATTTATTCTCCATCGGTTATCTGAAGCGCACGCATAACGATGACCTGCCGGAATTCGTGTTCGTGCAACGCGACGGGCTGTTCGTGCCTTTCCGTTCCGAACAGATCGCGTCCCTCATGGGCGAAGAGATCTGGTTGCAGCGAAGTGATATAGAGGAGATAGAAGACGGCATGTTCCTCTGGCAGGACCTGGTCGGATACACGGTCATAGACAAGAAAGCGAATGGCGAAGGAGTAACCGTAGGTGTGATTGCCGAGGTCGATGAGAGTACCATCAACACGCTCGCCACGCTGGAAGACGGACGAATGATGCCGCTGCACGAAGATTTTATTATTGCTATCGACGAAGACGCACATGAACTCCATGTGCAACTACCTTTTGAACTATGAGTCTCAAACTGACAACGGCCGAAATGGGTCGCATGAATATCGACCAGTATCGCGAAGCGGATAAACTGCCGTTAGTGGTGGTGCTGGATAACGTACGCAGCCAGCATAACGTAGGGGCTGTGTTCCGTACGGCGGATGCGATGCGTATTGAGCGCGTGGTGCTCTGCGGTATCTGCTGCTGCCCGCCTAACCAAGAGATCCACAAGACGGCGCTGGGTGCGGAAGAGAGTGTCGATTGGCAGTACTACCCTCAGACCTTAGACGCTGTGCGCGCCTTGCAAGCGGAAGGATACACCGTGTATGCCGTCGAACAAGCACACGACTCCGTCACACTCGAAGAAGTGGCAGAAAAGGTGAGAGGTGAGAGGTTAGAGGTGAGAGGGATCGCCGTCGTATTAGGCCATGAAGTGTTCGGTGTTCAACAAGAAGTAATAGATCATTGCAGTCAATGCATAGAGATTCCTCAATATGGAACGAAGCACTCGATGAACGTGTCGGTAACGGCAGGCATCGTGATGTACCGCTTAGCCTCCTCTCTCCGGCACGCGACAAGAGCGTAGCCCAAGCTGCTATCCAAGCAGGAGCGGATGCCATCTATATCGGCGCTCCGGCTTTCGGTGCACGACAAGCAGCCGGTAACAGTCTGGAGGACCTCGAAGAGGTCGTTCGTTATGCGCATACGTACGGGGTGCAGGTGTTGGTGACGCTCAACACGCTGCTGTACGAACACGAGTATGCGCAGGCGGTACAGATGGCACATGACCTGTACCGCATCGGCGTGGATGCGCTCATCATTCAGGACTTACATCTTCTCGATTACAATCTGCCCCCTATTCGTTTGCACGCCTCCACCCAATGCGACAACCGCACGCCGGAACAGGTGGCGTACCTGCGCGACCGGGGATTCAAACGCGTGGTACTCGCCCGCGAACTATCTATAGACGAGATACGTGCTATTCATGAAGCGGTGCCGAATATCGAACTGGAAGCCTTCGTACACGGTGCCCTCTGCGTATCCTATTCGGGACGGTGTTATATATCCGAAGTGCTGGCTAACCGCAGTGCCAACCGAGGTGCCTGTGCACAGTTCTGCCGCATGGCGTATGACCTGCTGGACGCGAACGGGAACGAGGTGCCGGATGAAAACGGGCAACCTATCCATCAGCGGTACCTGCTCTCGCTGCAAGACCTGGACCGCAGTGCGTACCTCAATGAACTAATCGAAGCCGGCGTAACGACCTTCAAGATAGAAGGACGACTCAAAGATGCGGATTACGTAACGAACATCACCGCGTACTATCGGGAGAAAATTGATAGTCTTACAGCGAAGCGGTCCTACAGCGATAGCGGTCTTACTTCCTACAGCGAAGCGGTCTACAAACGCACGTTTGTACCAGATCCCGAGAAGACTTTTCACCGCGGGGCAACCGATTACTTCCTGCACGGCCGCACACGACCGATGGCCAATTGGGACACGCCCAAATCGACAGGCGAATATATCGGTGAGGTGCTTGAAGCGCATGGGAATAGTCTGCGCGTGCGGCTTAAGCAAGGCGTCACGCTCCATAACGGCGACGGTCTGACCATCGGAGCGGAAGGCTTCAACGTCAACGGCGTGGAAGGAAACATCGTGAAGATTAACAAAAACCTTTCACCGCTCACCGCTCACCTTTCAACTAAATTATTCCGAAATCTGGATACAGAGTTCGTGAACAATTTGCACTCCGAACGCCGCATCCCCGTGGATATCCTTTTCCGCGAGACGGAAGAGGGGTTCCTTCTGCGTATCGGCGATAAAGAACAACATTTTGCTTATGCCAAAGAACCTGCTCGCAATGCGGAGAAGGCGTTGGAGACCATCCGTACGCAGCTCAGCAAACTCGGCGACACGCCGTACATTGCCCGCGAGGTGCGAATAGAAACCCAACCGTATTTTATACCGATTAGTGTACTGAACGAATGGAGACGAACTACGATCATCTGATGACTTGCCGATACTGCCTGCTGTTCGAGTTAGGGCACTGCCGCAAGACGAATCCTTATCCGCACGATAAGGAGCCGCGTTATTTGCGTTTGCGAACCGGTCAAATGCTGCGCCTCACGTTCGATTGTAAGAATTGTCAAATGCTCATAGATAAGGCATGATGCATCAACTACTCTGTATATTGGCATTGATACTCCATGTTCATTCGGGACAAAGCATCCAAACGGCAGTGGACAGCGCGCGCACGGTGTATGCCGAGCGGGGAGAGCGAACGACGATTCTGATTGAACCGGGTACGTATCAGGAGCAGCTGACCATCGATGTGCCGGGACTGAAACTAAAGAACGCTTCGCGCCATCCGTCTATTGCGCTTAGGAACGGAGGCGTGGACTGCGATCCCAATGCCGTTCGTATCAGCTGGTACTACGGGCACGGGTATCAATACAAGAGTATGGACACCATCAATTACGGCGGCAGTCGTTCGCGGCGATGGAACGCGTCCGTACTGGTGACCGCACCGGATTTCTATGCGGAGAACATTATTTTCGAGAATAGTTTTAACCTCTACGTGTCGGAAAGAGAGGCGCAGGACAGTCTTTATGTGCTGCCGGAATATACTGCTCGTCCGATGCCTGAGCGTCCCAAGCAAGCGGGTTCGACGGCCGTGCAACTCAAAGCCTATCGCGAACGCGCTGCCGCGCTTTCCTTCACCGAAACGGCTACTCATGCGCATCTGAAGAACTGCCGCGCCGTGGGACGGCAAGACGTGTTATACGGTGACCAAGGCGCTTCTGTCTATTGGCAAGAGGGCATATTGCAAGGAGGCGTGGATTTTATCTTCGGTGCCATGACCTTAGCGGTAGATAAAGCCTTGCTTATTGCCGCTATCAACGGGGAAAAAGGAGACAAGTGTTATATTGCCGCCGGCCGCAGCGAAGGCACACGAGGCATGCTCTTCTACAAATGCCATATTCGCCTTGCCACAGAAGAGGAGTTACAAATCATAAATCATAAATCACAAATCACAAATACCACACCTGCGGTCTGGTTATCCCGCCCTTGGCGTTCCTGGGGTGAGACCGTGTGGGCCTATACGACTTGGGAAGAAGGGATTGTTCACCCCGAGGCGTGGAGTACCGGATTGATACAAAAACGTCCGGAGTATGATGCACTCAACCCCTGCCCGAACAGTTACGAATACCGTTCGCAAGGGGACATAAAAAACCGCCCGGCGTGGGTGAAGATTTTGTCCAAACCCATCTTACCGGACGGTACACGCATTCGCGTTAGTAATTGGCGATGATTACTTATCGAGCGTCAAATCAACACGCTTGTTGTCGCCTTTCTTAACGGTTACAGCGGTAGATCCGCGAATATCGCCTTCGTTATCGAATACTGCGAAATACAGCGTCGTCTGGTCGTCCAGAAGTTCCAGATCCACTACAGAAAGATTGAATACGGCTACACCGTCATCCTCTGTTACTACTCGCGCAGATGCGAAATCCACGTCGGAATAAGCACCTTCCCAGTTGTCTGCACTGAACATGTAAACAACAATGCCGCTCTGCGGAATACCCAATTTGCTCTTAACGGTTACGTTAACGGTAGCCTTGGTCGGAAGAGCAAAGTTACAGCTCGCGAAGAGCATAACTACCAGTGCCAATGCTGCAAAAATAAAACCTTTTTTCATACTGATTTGTTTTTAATTAGTGAATAAATAATTATTATTGATTGATTGTTTGTTATTCTTTCACTGCCTTAAAGCTCATATCGAGACTCTTATAGCTGTGGGTGAGGGCACCTACGGAAACGAAGTCCACGCCTTGCAGCGCATAGTCGCGAATCGTCTCAATCGTAATACCTCCCGAAGACTCAATCTCCATATGACGGCGACTACCCGAATGGCTTTCCGTCTCGGTCACAGACCGCTCCCACGCACGAATGATATCCACGGCCTCTTTGGTCTTCGCAGGCGTGAAGTTATCCAGCATGATACGATCGGGAATATTGGTAGCGAGCGCCTCATTGATCTCATCGAAATTACGCACCTCTATCTCAATCTTCAGGTCTTTGCCCTTCTCCTTACAATAATCGCGTGCACGCGTGAGCGCATTGGTGATGCCTCCGGCGAAGTCCACGTGGTTATCTTTGAGCAGAATCATATCGAACAACCCGATACGGTGGTTCATACCGCCACCTAACGCCACTGCCTCTTTCTCCAAGTACCGCAATCCCGGCGTGGTTTTACGCGTATCGAGCACATGGCAACCCGTGTCTGCAATCAGGCTCTGGTACTTATGCGCCGTCGTGGCAACACCGGACATGCGCTGCATGATGTTCAGCATCGTACGCTCGATCTGCAACAAACTCAGTTCCTTGCCATACACCTTAAAGGCTACGTCTCCCGGCTTCACATGATCGCCGTCGTGCATGTACTGCTCTACGCGGCATTCGGGGTCGAAATAGTTAATGATCTCTTTCGCAACCTCTACACCGGCCAACACACCCGTATCCTTGATAATCAGCTGCTGGCAACCCATTTGGGTAGCAGGAATACAACTGAGCGAGGTGTGATCACCGTCACGAATATCTTCCTCAAACCAGATAGCGATCAGCTTACGAAGTTCTTCTTTTTTCATAAATTTCCTAATTTTGGGCACAAAATTACACTTTTTTTTGCACATATGCAAATTTTTTATTAATTTTGCGGCATGAAAAAGAAATTTTGGGTATTTATCATTCTTTTCTGCCTCCCTGCAGGGGTGATGGCGGAGAACCAGTGGGATTATATCAACCGTCGTCACGAGGTGCGTATCGGTTGGGGTGACCAGCTCTTCGAGAGCGTCATGTGGCACAAGCCCACTACTATCATTTCGAACATGCCTACCACATGGGAGAAGACGTATCATGAGGATTATCACTATGACCAGCACCTCTGGACAGAGTACCAGTACCGCGTGACGCACTGGTTCTCGTTCGGTGGTATGATTGACCTGAGCGAGGTGCATTGGGATGACGTGACGCGTAACGGAGCCGGAACGGAAGTGAGCCGCAGCAGAGGACATTATTTCTGCAACGTGGTGCTGATGCCGACCGTGCGGTTCACGTATTTCTTCCACAATAACGTCAATCTTTATTCGGGTCTTGGCTTCGGAATGGACATCAATAGCGGTACCGAGACGAACATGTTCGGTAAGCGCACGGATGTAGGCGCCGCACTCAACATCACCCTTATCGGCCTCAGCGCCAACTACGACCGTTGGTTCTGGACCGTTGATTTCGGAGGTATGTACGCGCTGCGTAATACCAACACTATTTTTATGGCATCGTCACGAATCATTAATGTCGGCTTCGGAGCCCGTTTCTAAATTATGAAATATCAAATATCAAAAACGAAGTTAATCGCGCCCTTGCGGCAGAGAAATATCAAATATCAAATTGTGCTGCTCGCCGCAGTACTGCTCGCTTCCTGTCAGTTCCGCGAGAACGAATGCGTTGATTTCACGGATTTGGACGGGGCGAAGGATCTGAAGTTCCAAGTCATCAGCCAGCATGAGACCGACCTGAGCGAAGGCCTGCCGATGAACTGTTACCTGCCGGATGGCACTTCCGTTTGGGATTATACCGAAGAAGCCGAAGAAATAGAAGAGACAGACGGACCCCAACCGAAGAAAACCAGTAGCGTCACCGGTACGGCGATTGTGCAGGAGTTACTCAAGTACGGCAAGCAGAACAAGGTCATTGAGATAGTCGGCACCTACCCCAGTGTGGACGGACAAGGTAACCCCGTAGTGCTGTCCGGTAAGGTGATGCTGCCCAAGGGACGCAAACCCAAACGGCTTATTCTCGTCAGCCACTACACCGTGGGTTCGAACGGCGAAGCGCCCAGTAACTGCTTCTCGCTCGAAGGCATACTCGTTAAGTTAGGTTACGGTCTGATTCTGCCCGACTACCGCGGGTACGGCATCACCGTCAATGATGTGCACCCGTACCTCGTGATGATGGAAACGGCTATCAATGTGACGGATATGTATTTCGCGGTGCGCGACTGGCTCAAAGCGGCGAACATGGAACCCGAGAAACCGGAGATCTACCTGATGGGTTACAGTCAGGGCGGTGCGAACACCATGGCGGTGGAGTACTTGTGCGAAACGGCGTATGACGATCCGAGCGATCCGGATTACTACATCCCTATCCACCGCGTGTTCGCCGGTGGCGGACCGTATGATGTCAAAGCTACCTACGAGCGTTTTGTCAATACCGACACCGCCAGTTACCCGATTGCCGTTCCGCTCGTGCTGCAAGGCATGATCAAAGGTAATAACCTCAACATGGAGTTAAGTGACATGATGCAACCCTGGCTTTGCGAACACATTGACGAGTGGGTGAACAGCAAACAATACACCACCGGACAGATGAACAAACTGCTCGGCACTTACGTGACGCACGAACTGCTGACCGAGGAAGCGATGAACCAAACTTCCGACAAAGTGGCGGAACTGTACAAAGCGATGACCGAAAACTCCGTCGTAACCTACAACTGGGAACCGCAGGCACCTGTCTATATCATGCACTCGATGGACGATGAGACCGTACCGTACACCAATGCCACCAATGCCAAAGCACGGTGGCACAATGCGAACATAACGTATAACTTCGGCCACTACGGAGGACACGTCAAGACCTGCTTGCGATTCATCTACACCGTACAAACATTATTAGAGCAAGAAGAAGCAGAAAGGAGTCAATATGAAAAATAGCATTAAGACCGTATGGGGTCGACTAATCGTTTTAGTCCTTGTTCCTTGTTCCTTACTCCTTTGCCCTTCCTGTGACCCCAACGCCAGATGGGCATCGGAGAATGTGGGGATAAACATGCGGGTGGAGGCCATTTCCGCCGGGTTCATCATATGCGAGTTCACTACCACCCAAGAGGCGTATTATCTGATTGCTATCGAAGAAGCACGGCCGGGTTACAACCCCATGGAGCACCAGAAGTCGTTTATGAGTTCGGCGCTCGACTCCGCATACGCGGCGTATCTCGATTGGCGTAACGAACTGTGGCGCAAAGATGTGTTCAATGTGGCTCCCTTCTCCAGTCACTCCCTGCAGTACGGCAACGAGTATTATACCTTCACCGGCCTCAAACCGGACACCGAATACTGGGTCTACGCGTTTGTCGTGAACCCGGCTTCTATGGAACCGGCCGGACTACTGGTGCTGGATAGCATCACCACCCCGACTTACAGTGACATCCATATGCAATACGAATACCGCGTCAAGGGACTATGGGACTACACCTACCCCATGGATGATTACGGGATCATAGAGACCCGTTTCCCCTATCTGGCCATCACATGCGACAGTACGCAAGTAGCAAAAGAGGGACTGACACCGGAGAAGTATTTCGCACGCTGGTACACCGAACAATACAACCATCCGGAGAACGCCAAAATCCTGTATGGCGTCAAAGCCGTAGAGAACGACGGTGTGAGCAGTTGGGTGGAGTTCGAAGAAGGACACACATACTACACCACGATTGCCAGCTTTGACGGACCGTACAGCCATATGGTGACCTATAAGTTCACCTGGACCAAAGACTTTCAGTGTTACTTCAGAGAAGACTATGAAGCTTTGATCGTGGACAATTATGACTTTGACTCCGACGAATGAAAATCACCCTTCTGGTCGTTGGTAAGACGACCGATGCCCGCATTGCCTCGCTCATTGACGAGTACCGTCAACGGCTCACGCATTATGTGCCGTTTGAGTTCGTGGTGCTGCCGGATCTGAAGAATGCCAAAGCGCTGAGCGAAGAGCAGATCAAGGCGGCGGAAGGGGAACTTATTCTACGCGCCCTCACACCGGCCATGGAGGTGATTCTGTTGGACGAACACGGCCGCGAGATGCGGTCGGTCGAGTATGCCGATTGGTGGCAGAAGAAAATGGGTTCCGGACGCGACCTCACGCTCATCATCGGCGGCCCCTACGGCTTCAGCAAAGCGGTGTACGACCGCGCAGACGGCAAGCTGTCGCTCAGCCAAATGACCTTCTCTCATCAGATGATACGAATAATGGCCATTGAGCAGATCTACCGCGCAATGACCATTCTTCGGGGTGAACCGTACCACCATGAGTGATTACCTCACTCTTATCTTCATGCCAATCTGAAGGATCTTCGTCTCCTTGATGTTATTCAACTGACACAGTTTCTTAACGGTGGTGCCGTATTTCTTGGCAATGCCGCTCAGCGTATCTCCTTGTTTCACTTTGTGATACTTCATCGCCGCCTGCTCTGCGCGTTGCTGCTTCAGGGCTTTGATACCGATGACGTATTCGTCGCTGTTACGCAACTGTCCTGTAGTGAAATCAATGAACTTAGCGGGGTCGATAGCTTCGCCCAGGTAGCGAATCTCGAAGTGCAAGTGACTGCCGGTGGAACGGCCGGTGTTACCACCTAAACCGAGCACATCGCCTGCCTGCACACGTTCGTATTCATCCACGAGCGGACGACTCATGTGACCATAGACGGTCTCCAGACCGTTGGTGTGACGAACGACCACAAAATAGCCGTAGCCGCGCGGATCCCAACCGACGATACGCACCTGACCGTCCCATGCCGAACGTATCGAATCGCCGATCTGCACCTTGATGTCCGTTCCTTTATGCATCCGGTAACGGCGCCATCCGTAACTGCTGGTCACGTAGCCGTTATGCGGCAAACGGAAGCCCGCCATCGGGATATGCACATCGTCTTTCAGACTGTCGAACATCGTGCCGTAGGGGTTCACGCGCTCGTCTGTCCAAATATGATTATAGATACTGTCCGCCGGGTGATTGTTCATCAGCGCCGTGTCGTTCATCATGAACTGCGGTGCCATCTTATAAATCACATCGCCGTCTTTGGTGCGCACCACGATCTTACGCGGCAGCACTTCCAGGTCACAACCCAAGATCAGCGTATCGTGCGAGAACAAACCGGCCAGACACTCCGGCAGCGGAGTTGCCTTTACATCCAACTCATCCAAGTCTTCCAACTCATCTCCTTCACTGTCTACAGCCGTACTGTCTATCGGCAACTGCTCAGCAGCCACAGCCGGCACTTCCTGCGCATTTAATGGAAGCAGAAGCAGTGAAAGCAAAATCCACAAAGATACAAAATAACGCATACTAAACAAACTAATAATAAGATTATACCTAACGACAGAAGCCATTTTGCTCCTGTGCTCATTCCTTTCTTAAACGGGTCCTTGGTCAAGGGGAACTTAACCTGCTCGGTGAGCGTACGACCGAACGGAACCGAGATGAGTGCATCCGCATTCACTGCCCATCCGTTCGCATTGAGCACCGGAGCCAAGTTACGACGACGCAGTTTGAGCCACGCCATCACCATACTCGGACCGCTGATGAGAAGCAAGATGCCGACGAACACGAGGATCTGTTGCCACCAGGTTAAGGTGATCCATCCTTGTGCCACGCTCACTAACATCGTACCGATCATACCTAAGGCCATGCCGATGGCAGCGAAGATACCGGCGAACTTAGCTATATCGAAAGCCGGCTTCGGCGCTTCCCCTTCACCTTTCACCATCAGCCCTTCGCCCTTACTGGTCATATCGCCCATCACGGCTGCATCTTTCTCCGCAGCGGACTTATTGATCTTCTCTTCAATCCATTTCGACAGCTTGCGATACGGCGTCCAGAAGGCTTGACGAATAGAAATCGGGTTATCAATGATCTTGAACACCGTAGCGTCGTAATCGAGTCCGGCATTGTCGTAGAACACACCGTTCTTGCCGACGCTCAGGTTCTTAATCTCACCTTGCGTCATGGCAGCCACGATCTGCATCTTCTTACCCTCTTTCTTGTTCACGCAGTCGCAGTACAGCAGATACATACCGCTCAGCGGAGCCTGTGCGTCATGCTTCGGCAACTCGTTCACGCGAATACACAGACGACACGCGCGCTGGTCGATGATCAGCGTTCCGGCTTGGAACGAAGCGATCGTCTCGGGGTTATGGTCATAGAAATCCTCGAACGCCACATAACTGCGCAGCAAGCGGTAGAAATCGCGATGCAGCAACAGCAGCTTGCGCAGCGGAGCGTATTCGGCTTTGGCTGCCGCGAGTTCACTTTCAACTCTCGACTTTTCAGTCTCCACTGCCGATTCCCATTCGGCTATCTTCGCGCCCATTTCGAGGAACTTCTTCTCCGTCATGCCGGGCTTCGGAGTCTCTTCCGGGATAACCGCCAGACCCAGTTTCTGCAGTTTCTCCTGCTCAAAATAGGCGGCATACTCCGTCTGCTTCTCTTTGTACGCGGCAATGACGTCTGCCTCGTACGGTGCATCGGGCACTGCCTGCGCCTCCACCGTCACGGTTTCTATAGCTGCTTGCACGGCAGCGAGACTAACCACACCATCAGACGCTAACCGCTCACCCATAACCCGTAACCCTTCATCGGCGATATTTTCAATCGCGATGCTATCGCTCTGCTCCAGCAGCGTGTCGGGGTTCTTGAGGGTAGCGCACAGCCAATCAGCCGTAGCAATCACCTCTTTGAGACGCAACTGACCGTCGCCGTCCGCATCCATCAGACACAACGATTCGGAACTGATCTCCAAACCATTCACCGGACAGGACAGCACCGTCCATTTTTTCTTGTCCAACTCACCCAGGTGACGAATATCCTCACCCGATTGAATACGTACGCGTGTTGCACCGCCTACGTTGGCAAAACTCCATTTGTAATCGCTCATATCCTTAATTCTTTAAATCATTCACTCATTCATTCTTTACATACTTCGCGTATGTTTTCTCAAATAGTGCAACGGCTTGGTTCAGACTGCCGAACAGCTCGCCTCCGGAGGCATTGGCGTGTCCGCCGCCGTGGAACACTTCGTTCGCCCATACGTTCACCGGCCGGTCTCCTTGCGAGCGGAACGAGATACGAATGCGCGGCTTGGGTGTGCCGGGTTTGGGACGCTCCTCACGCATATAGACCGAGTAACGCACATCGGCAATCTGCAGCGGCATGTTCACCAGTCCCTCCGTGTCACCGGCTTTGTAGTGGTACTGATCCAACTCGTCGGCCGAAAGGGTGATGAGCGCCAGGTGATGCTCCGGATAGATACGCATCTTACGGTACAGCGCGTAGCCTATGAGCCGCATGCGGTCCGTGGAGTACTGATTGAACACCGCGTCGTAGATTGCATCTTTCCGCACGCCCGCACGCACCAGTTCAGCCACGATTTCGTATAACTCACAACTGGTGGAGTTATATTGAAAATTACCCGTATCGGTCATCAGACCGGTGTAGATACAGGTGGCAATCTGCGTGTTTACAGCGAAGCGATCATCGACTATCAGTCGATACACTATCTCGCAGCTGGAACTGGCTTCGGGAAACGAGAACTCTACATTAGCCCACGACCCTTCACCGCTAACCGATAACCGCTCACCGCTCATCTTTATATGGTGATCAATCATAATCTTCGGGCACGTGTTGGCCATCATCTTCTCGCCCATCGGTCCGATGCGTTTAGGGTCGTTGAAGTCTGTGCAGATGAACAAGTCCGCTTGCTCAATCAGCGGGTCGCACACGCGGGCATTCCCCTCGTACACCTTCACCTGCTCCACCCCTGGCATCCAATTGAAGAACGCCGGAAACGCATTCGGCACAATCACACTCACCTCTCTTACAGCAGGCGCTGCCTGCGGTCCTTCAGCGTCAGCGGTCTTACTTCTTTCAGCGAAGCGATCCATCACATAGTGATATACCGCCAGCGCCGAACCCATCGCATCGCCATCGGGTGCCATGTGGGTCACAATCACTATTCGCAGCGCTTTTTCTATCAGCGCCTGCGCCTGTTCAACCTGCTTGCTATCTAACGTACACGCCATACTATTCCAATTTACGCTGCAAAGGTACAAAAAATAAATGACATACGCAAGTATGCGCGTGTATTTTTTGCAAAATGAGCAAAAAACAGCTGCCTTTCAACTTTCAACTTTCAACTTTCACCTTTTTTTTGTACCTTTGCAGCCGCAAAGGTTTGCCGCTCTTTTTAGAAACATAAAAAACACGATAATATGAGAAAACTTTTGACTCTTTTCATTGCGCTTGCAACAAGCGTGGGAACGTTATTTGCCGAAAGCGGCACATGTGGAGAGAACCTCACATGGACTTTGGACAATAATGGTGTATTGACCATTTCCGGATCGGGAGCAATGACAAATTGGGACTGGGCGGACGAAGGAGATCCCAGTCCATGGTATCAAAACACCAATATTCAGGAAATCATCATCAAAAGCGGTGTCACAAACATTGGAGAGTACGCTTTCTTTGATTGCAGCAATTTAACTTATATCACTATCCCTAATAGTGTGAAAATTATCGGACGAAATGCTTTCTCCGGTTGTAATAGTCTTACAACCATTGCTATTCCCAACAGTGTCACGACCATAGGGGGCTACGTATTTAGTTCATGCGAGAATCTAAGATCGGTCACTATCCCGAGTAGCGTAACAAGCATTAGTGAAGCGATTTTTAGTGCTTGTGACGAACTGATTAGCATTGTGGTAGAACAGGGCAATCCGGTTTACGACAGTCGAAATGATTGTAATGCCATTATAAAAACGGCGACGAATACGCTTGTTGCTGGCTGCAAAAACACCAGAATTCCTAATAGTGTCACTGCTATTGGCGACGATGCTTTCTTCTACAGTTCTCTGACATCCATCACCATTCCTAACAGCGTCATCACTATCGGAAATGAGGCGTTCTATAGCTGCAGCAATCTGTCTTCTGTTACAATTGGCAATAGTGTAAAAACAATTGGCAACAATGCCTTTTGGAGCTGTACCGGTCTAACGAGCATCATCATTCCTAAAAGTGTCACCTACATTGCGGACGATGCGTTTGATGATTGCCCCGACTTGAAAATAAGACACGAAGAATAACAAACGATCTACTGGGTCTGCCGGGTTACACTGGTGCAATTCTTTTCCGGAATAATTGACTGACACCCCATGAAACGCCTTCTCTATCTGACTCTCTGCGTGCTCTGCAGCCTGACGATGGTTGCGGCGGATGAAGTGCCGACTGCTACGCTGCAGCACGGCGATCAGATGACTCCTTTCTTCGGAGACAGCGCGTTCCTTCAAGCCAATAGAGCTGCGGTAGATGGCGATGTGATTACGCTGAATGCGAGTGTATTTCGCGGCGATACGGTTCGGCATTCGATTCGTATATACGGAGAATATGGTGCGTTCCCCAACACCAGCAGCAGCAACACCTACACCACCACCGTCGGACATTATACTTACTACAATGATCCTTCCTCGAAAACATTAGAGATTATAGCAGATAATGTTTTTATAGAAGGAGTGGCTTCTTCTCGGGTATATTTGTGGCAGATTAGCGGCTTCACCTTCAAACGAAGTGCTTCTTCTGTCGATAGCAGATACAATACAACTCATACAAACACGCTGATCGACCAGTGTTATATCGAAGATGAAAAAGCCAATCTATCCGGCATGAATTATACCATCAAGAACTCCGCCATTCACACTTTCAGCAGATCCAACAGATACGCTGTTAATCCGTTAGCAACCATCACCAACTGTTTCATAGATTGGTTCTACCGAAGCGGAAATACGGATGCCTACTGGATTATTCAACCGCAAGCCGTCTATACCAATTGTATTTTAGGTTTGGATGCCTACACAGAGGGTTCACCGGAGTACCAATCAAGTGGTCTGCCCGAAGTGCAATGGAAAGCACCGTCAGAATTTCACTATAATTATTTTTACCGATTCAATCTGGAGCACTACTCCGAGTACTATGTGCCTTTCTCTTTTGCTTCCAATTGCGTAAATGAGGGCAACGAAGTTAACAGCGCGAATTCGTCAGCCGTAAGTTGCGAAGGCAATTATTATGATTTCACGCCGGTATGTGTCGGTTGGTTTAGAGAACGTACTACATGGGCACCCATGACCGGTTCAGATGGCACACCGGTAGGAATAACAGGAGGCACCGGCTATTCGCAGTATCCGGGCATTCCTAAAACTTATCTCGGTTGGGCAGGACAGCCAACGAATATTGCAGGGCAATTGAAACGTAATATATATGTATTCACTTATCCTGAGAATCCGGGAGACACACCGGAAGCGGATTTCTTTGAATACTGGATAGACGACCCGTACGGAGAGGGAACCATCCTACGCATGGACACGCTAGCCGAAGATAATTATTCCAGATATCAACTAAACGATTACACCTTTGACTGTTCCCGTCTTTCTGCCGGAGAGCATATACTATATTACCGTGCCCGAGACTCCTATGGAGCTTACAGCCCGCTGCACGTTGATACTTTCTACCGCACGAACCCGTATGACGAGGTGATGATTCTGCCGTACGAGGCGACAGAATTAGTGGGTGACCAGCAGACGGCAAACCCGACGTATATGGCATATCCGACGGAGATAGAAGAGAGCATGCCGCCTATTGAATGTAAGGACACGAACTGATGCGCAGATGGATTTCCTTAGTATGGTGTGTGTGGCTGATGAGCATAGCGGTCAGTAACGCGCAGAACACGGAAGGACGGGAGTTCTGGCTGACGTATCTGCATAACCTGCGGAATGCTGACCTGTCGCTTATCGTGTCTTCCCGTTCCAATACCATCGTGACCGTGAACAATCCCCGCACAGGCTGGAACGCTTCATTCTCCGTGCAAGCAGGACAGGTTACTCAATTCGCCATTCCGTCAGAGCAAGCGTACATGAGTTCGAACGGACAAGTCGAGCAAAAAGGCCTGCATGTCACTTCCACCGCTTCTATCTCGCTCTATGCCTCTAACTACGCTGACTATACCTACGATGCTACGCTCGTGCTGCCGGTTACCGCTTTAGGAAAGAGTTATATCATCCAAGTGCCGGAAGATAAACGGGAAGGTTGTGCCGAGTTTGCGGTCGTAGCCACGGAGAACAACACCTCCGTCACCATCACTCCGCATGCCCGCACCTTAGATGGACATATCAAGAACATCCCCTACTCGGTAGTGCTGCAACGCGGAGAAGCATATCAGGTGATGAGCAAAGATGAGGGCAGTGATTTCTCCGGCAGTTTCATTCAATCCAAAGCGCCGATTGCGGTCTTCGCCGGACACGAGTGTGCGAACATAGCTGCAGACAACCACTGGTGCGACCATGTAGTGGAACAGCAGCATCCGGTGTCTATGTGGGGAAGGGAGTTCATCGTCACCAAGACCATCGGTCAAACCGGTAACCGCGTCACCGTCACCGCCCAATTGGACAACACGCGTGTGCAAGTGAACGGCGCGACGGTGGCAACCCTCCGGGCGTTGGAGAGTTATACGTTCCGTTTGACAGATGCGAGTGCTGCAGTGACCACCAGCGAACCCACTGCCTGTTTCCTATATATAGAAGGTGCACAGCAGAACGGCTTATACGGAGATCCATCCAGCGTGACCATCACGCCGACGGCCCAATGGGTGGATGATATTAGTTTTACCACTTTCCAGACAGATGCCTCACGTGCGCATTTCGTCAACGTAGTAACCACCTCATTGGGTGCATCATCCATGACCTTGGACGGTCGATTGATTGCCGATGCGTTTCAACCGGTAAGCGGAGATCCTTACTGGTACTACGCGCAAATACCCATCAATGCCGGTACACACACGCTGCGCACCCCTAACGCCGGGTTCACAGGATACGTCTATGGAATGGGGCACTGCGAGAGTTATGCATACGCCTTGGGCTGCGCCACGTATTTCATTTCGCATGATGACTGGTTAGCGGTCGATCCGTACGCAGAGATAGTCTATTC
This sequence comes from Paludibacteraceae bacterium, assembly GCA_017401985.1. Taxonomy (GTDB): domain Bacteria; phylum Bacteroidota; class Bacteroidia; order Bacteroidales; family Paludibacteraceae; genus Colicola. The sequence continues at coordinate 29,879 of JAFPNK010000057.1, forward strand.
GGATGCCACGTGTTATCAGACACCCGTCACGTTCTCCCTTCGCACCAATATGGATTATACTTCCCTGCTTTGGAATTTAGGCGACGGCACCACGAGTACCGAACCGAACATCACACATACCTATCCCTCTGCAGGTATCTATACGGTAACACTGACAGTGACGGAGGGCGAATACTCAATCACCACTCGGGCCAAGATACCGCTCGCTGCGGAGATAAGAGACACGATTTATGCGGATATATGTGCGAACGAAAGTTATATCTATGACGGCACCGCATATAGCGCAGAAGGCATCTATCTGCTGCGTCAGACGCCTACTTTGGACTGCGACAGCCTGCTATATCTCAACCTGACTGTACATCCAACCTATGAGGTGACGGAAGAAGCGTCTTTCCCGCTGGGCAGTTCGTACGGGTGGCACGATAAGCGGTATCGCGAAGCCGGTACATACACGGACACCCTGCCGTCAATGATGGGATGCGACAGTGTGTGCATTCTGCATCTGACCACCACCCAGGCGCTGCAGACCATGTACGACACGATTGAATGGCAACCGACGTATCGCTTCCACGGATATGATTTCCCGTTAGCCCCCGTGGACGGATACACCGATCGCGATTATGTCGATTACACGCTGTGTTACCGCGACAAAGTGCGATGTGCCACCTATCGGGTACACTTGTCCATCATAGTGCCCCAACCACCCGAACCGCTTATCCCGCCTCTTCCCGTTCAAACGATTGACACTGCTTTCTGCCACACGGACACTATATGGTGGAACGAGCACGCTTATACCCAAGCAGGAACCTACCGAGACACTGTCTTCTCTGCGGTGGGAATAGAAGGCATCTACCAAATAAACATCAGCGATTATCGTTCCTTCTCCTCCATTAGCGTGCAGAACGTATCGTCGTATGATTTTCACGGCCGCACGTTTACCGAATCGGGTACGTATCGCGATACGCTCACCAATGCCGGTGGCTGTGATTCCATCGTCACGCTGCACCTCGGTATTATGGAGCAATGCACTATTCATACAGACGAGCACCGTAGTCTGTGCGAAGGCGAGACGATGGATTGGAACGGGCAGACATGCGTACCCGGCAATGATTACACCGCTTCGTTCGTTTCTCCGGACGGTTGTGATTCAATCGTCACACTTCACTTGACCGCATTGGAACGCAAGCAAACGAACCTGACTGTCGGACTCTGCGAAGGCGATTATTACCGCATCGGTGAGGAGCGATTAACCGAACCCGGTACCTACACCTATTCGTTTACAAGTAGCGAAGGATGCGATTCGCTCGTCACACTCCTACTCTACAACCAACCCCATTACGCCGACACGCTGGACACCTTCACCCGCACCGGCATACCGTACGAATGGCAAAACACCCAATACACCGATTCCGGTACGTACACCGTCGGGCTCATTGCCTCCAACGGATGCGACAGCGTCAAGGTACTGCGATTGGCTGTGCTACCGGCTTGCCCGGAAAAGAACACCGAAGAGGTGTACGACACCATCATTGCCGGACAGTCGTATCTTTTTGAGCAGCAGACCTATACGCAAACCGGAGTTTATACGCATGTACTGAACGGCATGTACCGCTGCGACTCTATTCGCATCCTGCATCTGGAAGTCAATCCGCTGCATCTCGCTTCCGTCGAGACCGGTGATTCGTGTGCGAATAACGGTGTACTCTCCATCGATATAACCTACACCGGTCTGGCTCATCAAGTGCGCGTGTCCTTCGATTCGACATCCCTGCAAGCCGGTTGGCGCGATACCATCATGCCCCTGACGGATGACGGCATCATCCATCTGCCTGTCACTGCACGCGCCGGACAATACAACGCCACCATCGAACTGCTCTTCCGAGGCGAAGTGATAGACCGCTACACCCTGCCCATCCGACTGCTTTACCCCTCTTCCGTGCTCGAGCAGGCATGGAACGATGTGATTGCCGTGCTGACGCACGATTATAACGGAGGGTACGATTTTGCAGCTTTCCAATGGTTTGAAGACGGACACTTATTAGTAGGAGAGACAGGTCCGTATCTCTACCGCCCGTTAATCATGGGAGCCGCCTATAGCGCATTGCTCACACAAACCGATGGCACGCAAATGATGACCTGCCCGCTGATTGCGCAATCGCAGCAGGATATAAGCCTCTACCCCACTATCGTTGCTCCGCGCCAAATGATCCAATGCAGAACATCCGAACCCGGCACGCTTATCGTCTATAATGCACTGGGAACCATGGTTTTGCAGCGCGCATTGGTAGCAGGTGACAACATTTTGGAAGCGCCGGATGCAACCGGATTACACATGGTTCGTATTCAGCTCAGAGAAGCCACTAATCACAAGACTTATAAACTGATTATCCGATGAAGTCATTCCGATTCCATATACTGCTTTTGCTGCTGTGCGCACAGCTTCCTTGTGCGGCGCAGCATTATATAGGAGTGACCGTAGCCGGACATGCACCTCGGATGGTCGATCACAGCCGCCTCACGCACCCGCAATGGACCGGAGGAGGGGATCTGGGCTTGGCGTACGAATGGCATAACAATCATGTGCTGATTCATACAGGAGTGCGCTACGCACTGCTCAACGCAGTCATGGCAGTAGATAGTCAGTTATTGGTGCAGGAGATGATTGACACGCGCGGTGTTCCTTTCACCTACCGCGGAACGCTTGCCGAACGAAGAGATGCGGCGATGGCCGGACAGATCAACGTACCGTTGTATGTGGGCGGTGCCTGGAACGGGTTTTACGGCATGGCGGGCGTGAACCTCGCCGCCGTCATGCATTCGCAGGCCATCATAACGGCGCAACTCAAGACCGTCGGCGATTATAACGGACGGTACTATGTAGATCTGGAAGACATGCCGAATCATGGGTACCATGATTATGAACCTGTCGCATCCCATCACCCGTTGACGCTCGCGCAATTCGATGTGCGCTTGGGCGCTGAAGCAGGATATATGTTTCCGCTCTCCCATCCATCCCTGCATGCCCAACGTATTCCGGTCATGCGCATCGGCGCGTTTGCCGAATACGGACTGATCAATCAACGCACCCGTTCTACGGAGAATATCCCTCGTACGCAACCGGATTATGAGCACTACATGAGTATCGTAATGACGCACCTCTATGCCTCGTCCGAAGAACCCTACACCACAGCACATTGGTTCACCTTCGGCATGCGAATCACCCTTCTCTTCCCTGTTTCCGATTCCGCTTTCGGCCATGGGTGCAATTGCTATTAATAATTTTTTCCGTACCTTTGCACCCGAAATCGTTAATATAGAATTTCTATAATAGGAAATATATAAATACAGATTTATATCATGAATAATGGCAGTCTTCGGACTGCTTTTTTTTGGATTACGCAAATAAAAAAGATAAAAAAACGAATTTTGCCGAATGGCATTCGGCGCAATGGACAAAATAATGGAAATTTATGCTGAGTATGATATTTCCTCGGCCATGCCGTTCATGGCGACGCAGTCATTGCGGGATATATGCTTCTTCTTGGGGTCGTATTCCCATGGGCTGAGGATAAGAACGCGACCGGCGGCAACGGCATCAAACAGACCGGCTGATGGCTTGTAATAATCGCGGAAACCGTTGTCAGTTAGGAGGATAATATTATGTCCTTCGGCGAGCAGAACAGTGAGGACTTCCTTCTCTTGTTCGGATATGAAAGGTGAAACCATAACAGCTCCTTGACGGGCAGCGATGACGCAACCGTTCATATAATCGCGGAGAGGTCGATCGTTGCCGTTTTGTACGGCATCTTTCACCCACTCGCTATGAACATGAACCGGCTCGTAATGTTGGGCAAGGAGAAGTTTAGTATTGCCGACCGCAGAATATGTTCGACCGGCGATGACGATGTTCTCTTGAACGCGGAAGAAGCCCGGTTTGAGCAGTTTTGTAGCGAGCCGCTGTGGGTTCATTTTTACATATTGCATCATTGCATCCAGTTGTCCTTTGCGAGACATCGGGCGTATAAAGGGCATTTCTGTGAAGATAGAAGGATTATTATTTTGTTCGTTGTCCCGAATGGCATTCGGGTGAATTGACAAAATATTTTCCCGGCAGTATTTGCGTGAGGCTTGCCAGAATCCGCGCACTACACTTCTAATGCTATAGGGCATTGTTTGACGAACATGCAAAATAAAGTGCACATGGTCAGGCATGATGCAATATTGAAGGACTCGAATCTGAGGTCGATAATGTGGAATAGAACCAATGAGAAAGACTATCTCTTTCCCCAAAGCAGTCCGTTCGACAAAGGCCCTGGTCGGGTCATTATCGGGGATTATCAAGTTGCCTAAAAGAGGTTCGCGAGTGGGTACTGTCAGTGTAACATGGTAGATACCGACACCTTTCCATGCCGTTTCAGGATCTTGCCAATGCCATTTATTGTTTGTCATATATCGCAATTAGAAAACAGTGCACAAAGGTACTGCTTTTTTGCAATATATGCAAGAGGGAGAGTTATTTTTTGATGTTATAATTGGTACTATTGTCGATAAATGTGACGTTCGAGCCCACTATTTTGACCTCCGAAGTGCTTTGTACCGCTTGTAATTGGTGTTCGAGGTCTTGCACTTTATGCTTCAGTTCTTCTACTTGGGCATTCGGGTCATCTATCTGCTTCATGATACGTGCGGTCTCCATAAGGACGGCAATAATCTTGCGATAATGCTCTATATCATCGAATTCCAATTTCCGTCCCTTGCGGTCCTTTAGCCATTTTTGTGCAGGCTGATAGCCGCCGA